>JALHUF010000105.1 GCA_022866195.1 Terriglobia bacterium | reverse complement strand
TGATTTCGATACTCTCAATTGGCCCACTGTGATGCTCTGATTTGGCCCACCCTGGGAACCAAGCCGACTACTCTGTTTTGGGCTGAGCCCGGAACGGAGGACGCGGTGGATTGGAGAGTCAAGGTGGAGCTATTCGAGCAGGTTCGACGGGAATACGAGTTCGGGATCGGCACGATCCAAGGCGTGTCCAGGAAGTTCGGGGTACACCGGCGCATGGTGCGCGAGGCCCTGGCGAACGCGCTGCCGGCGCACCGAAAGAAGCCGGAGAGGAAGCGGCCGAAGCTGGCGGCAGCGATTCCCTTCATTGACACCCTTCTGGAAGCGGACCGCAAGGCACCGCGCAAGCAGCGACACACAGCGCGGCGGATTCATCAACGAATGCGGGCCGAGTTGCCGGGGTGTGAGGTCGCGGAGTCTACCGTCCGGGAGTATGTGCGCGAGAGGAAGCGAGCGTTGGGGCTGATCCGCCGGGAGACGTTCGTGCCGCAGAGCTACGCCTGGGGCAGCGAGGCCCAGGTGGATTGGTATGAAGCCTACGCGGACCTGGGCGGGGAGCGGCAGAAGCTGCAGGTCTTCTCGATGCGCAGCATGGCCAGCGGAGGAGCGTTTCATCGGGCCTATCTGCGGGCCACGCAACAGGCCTTCCTGGAAGCCCACGAATTGGCCTTCCGGTACTTTGGCGGCGTTTTCCATCGCCAGCGCTATGACAACCTGACCTCGGCGGTGAAGAAGATCCTGCGAGGATACCAGCGAGAAGAGACGGCGCGATTCATCGCCTTTCGGTCGCACTGGGGATTTGCAGCAGAGTTCTGCACGCCGGCGGCCGCCCATGAGAAAGGCGGAGTGGAAGGGGAGGTGGGTTACTTTCGCCGCAACCACTGGGTGCCGGTGCCGCAAGGGCGCGATTTGGAGGGACTGAACGAACAGTTGCTGGGCGCCTGCCAGCAGGACCAGCGCCGGATGATCGCCGGTCGGGAAGCCTGCATCGGGACAGCGATGCGGACGGAGCAGGAGCATCTCCTGCCGCTGCCCAGCGAGGGTTTCGACCTGGCAGAAGTGAGCTTTCCCAGAGTGGATGGCTCGGGCTGTGTTCGGGTGCGAACGAACTTCTACTCCGTTCCGGTGAGGGCAGGGACCGCGGTGGAAGCGAAAGTTTATCCAGCGCACGTGGAACTCTGGCACGAAGGGGAGTGCGTAGCCCGTCACGAACGCTGCTACAGCCGGCAGCAGCAGATCCTGGACCTGGAGCACTACCTGGATGTTCTGGAGCGAAAGCCCGGGGCCTTGGCGGGATCGAAGCCGCTGGAGCAGTGGCGGAAGCTGGGACGCTGGCCGGCGAGCTACGACCGGTTCTGGGAAGAGTTGATTCGCCGGCATGGCAAGCAGAGCGGGACGCGGCAGATGATCGGCTTGTTGCAGCTGGGAAAGGTGAAAGGCTACGAGGGACTGCAGAGAGCGATGGAGTTGGCTCTGGCCGCGGGTTGCTCGGATGAAGCGGCGGTACGTTACCTGCTGACGGTGGAGGGAGAAGGCCGGCCGCCCACCGAAGCGATGGAGGTGGGATGGTTAGGCCGCTACGAGCGACCCCTCCCGATGATGAACGAATACGATGAGTTGCTGGTGGCGGAGGTGGCACGATGAGCAGCCCCAAGGCAGGACTGCAAGCCACGGCGATTCAACAACAGTGCAAGCTCCTGCGTCTGCCGGCCGTGGGGTCCCAGTGTGCAGGTTTAGCCGAGCAGGCGGTGAAGGAGAAGCAGAGCCATCTCGATTACCTGGAAGCTTTACTGGCCGCCGAGCTAGAGGAGCGCGAACGCAATACCGTGGCGCGACGGCTGCGGGACGCACACTTGCCGCGGATGAAGACGCTGGAGGAGTTTGACTTCGCGCAGTCGCCGAAGATCTCAGCGGCCGAGATCCGGGCCCTGGCGGAGGGCGGATACATCGAGCGGGCCGAACCGATTCTGTTCATCGGGGATTGCGGGACGGGGAAGACCCACCTGATGACCGGGCTGTGTGTGGCCGCCTGCCGGCAGAAACGGCGAGTGCGGTTCACCACCACGGCGGGACTGGTGAATGAGCTGGTGGAAGCCAAGCATCAGCTGCAACTGCGAAGAGTGATGGCCCGCTGGTCGCGCTACGAACTGATCGCCATCGACGAGGTGGGATACGTCCCACTGGCCGACCTGGGCGCGGAGTTTCTGTTTCAGGTGATTGCGGAGCGGGCGGAGAAAGCAGCGGTGATTATGACCACGAATCTGCCCTTCTCGGAATGGACGCAGGTGATCCCGAACGCCCGACTCTGTAAGGCGCTGCTGGATCGAGTCACGGACCGGGCGCACATCATCGGGACGGGAAGCGATTCGTATCGTTTTCGCAGGACCCTGGAGAAACGCAAGAAGAAAGAGTGAGGGGCGCCGCCGGCGCGGCGTTTCGGTTGGACTCCGTCTTCCGCTTCGCCCTAAACGCTCCGCCCTACGGGCGGAGCAGCGCTTCGCTCCAGCCG
>JALHUF010000104.1 GCA_022866195.1 Terriglobia bacterium | reverse complement strand
CGGGTGAAGGGAATCGAACCCTCGTCATCAGCTTGGAAGGCTGTTGCTCTACCATTGAGCTACACCCGCAATCCCGCGCCTTGTAGCCGTTTTTCCCCGGTCCGCAAATGGACAATTCGGGAACGGACAGCCAGTGCCCAGAAACGGAAAAGCCCCTGGAGGTGCTACCTCCCGAGGTCGTCATCCTGGGTTGTCGCGGAAGTGCTTGGCGAAGCTTTCGCCCTCGTGGACGATGTAGATCTCCTGGTCGTCGGAAACGATGGCTTCCTTGACGCCTCCGGCTTTCTCGGTGTAACCGACGGCTTTCAGCGGCGGGGGCGCCGGTGGGGCCGGCGGAGCCGAGGCGGCAGGAGCAGGGGTTGTGGGCTGGGCCACCGCCGGTCGGGTCTCAAACTCAAATGGATTGCGCGCCAACTTGGGAAGCGGGCGACTCTGGAGCTCCTTCAGCAAGTCCAATCGCACTCCAGGATCGTAACGCGCCAGTTCATCCGCCACTCGTTCGGAAAGGGCCGGGGAGCGGGAGGCTGCCGGTGATACACGGCCTGGCCTGATGGCACGCGATGCCCCTGCCTTGACCCCGGTCCGGAGCACGAGGTTCAAAACCAGGAGCAGGCACACTATCCCCAGGAATCCAATCGCCCATTTCTCGCGTTGGGATCTTCCCCTCATGGCTTCAGATAAAGGTCCGCTCCCAGTCGTAACGCCACAACTTGGCCCTCAGCGGGCTCGAACGCGAAATCACGCACCACGATGAAATCGCCCGCGGTCTCCAAGGCGTGCGCAAAGTTGAGCAAGCTGGAGAAAGGCCCTTCCACTTCCACCTCCATACCCAGACGCTGGAGCGGATCGTTCTCAGAGGATTCCAGCTTGTAGCCAAGGCCAGAGAGGCGCAGCCCTGCCTGCTCCGTCAGTCGCCGCATCAGACGCGCCGCATGGGAAAAGCCTTGGCGACGCGACGGGACATGGTTGCGCAGGAACGCACTGAGCTGTTTCTCCGCCTCGGGCAAAGCTACCTGAAACCGCTCCAAGCGCGCCGTGCGCAGCTTCAAATCGCGCACCTGCTCGCGCACGGTCACATAACGGGCTTCTTCACCCGCCCGCAGGCTCCTCAGCGGCCGCACCAACGCGAAATAAAGGACCACGTCCAGGACGACCAGCCCCACGGCCACGCCCTCCACGATTCGGATCAAAGCATTGCGGCGACTTCTGCTCATACTACTTATCAAGCCCTCCCCGAGGCCGAGCACCCAAATAGCGCGCCATGCAGACAACGGTCACAGAGCCCTGGGTGCCACTCTCCAGGGCAAAACCCTGGTTGAGAACCGCCACATCCGCGAAATCGGATGCGTCCTCCAGGTTGCTCAAAAATGCTTCGATCGCCTCTTCGCTATTGCCGACCAACGCGAAACGCACCACAGGCTCTTTCCCACCCTGGGGCAACACCAGGCTAGTCAACCGAACCTCACCCGGCAGCAGATTGCTCACCTTCTGCGTCAGCTCCGTCAGAGAAAACCGCCTCTGGTCGATGAGTGCGTTCACAAACTGCGCCTGGCGGTAGACCTCGCGAAACTGAGGTTGTTCCAGTTCTCGCCGCAACGACAACTCTCGACTGCGCAGCTCGGCTTCACGCTGCTGCATCTCCAGGACCGAGCGGTGAACGGCGCGATAGTCGCGATAGTTGCGCCGGGCAAAGAAGGCCAGCAGCCCCATGCCTACCAACGCCACAACGACGGTCGGGATGGCCCAAGCCAACCCATAGCGTTCATGCGGGCTGGGCGGCGTCGCGAGATTAAGGGTAATCTTCATGCTTTCTACCCGGGGTTCGAAACGAGTCCGGCAACCGGCGCACCAAAATACTCGAAAAGCCTCCGCTCCTCGGAGGAAAGTGCCGCGCCCAGCTCAGGGCGCGGCGTCAATACCTCCACTTGATGTGAAATGGCGTCGGCCACGGCAGAGACCAACTCCGAGGTCGCCGGCGGACGCGCACAAAGCCAGGCTTGCTCAAGCTCCGTCTTCAAATGGTCCCGCGCGCTGGCCAGGACGCGGGCGGCTTCGGAGGATACCGCTTTGGCCGGATCCTCAACCGCCGCCGTGTCCAGCTCCCGAGTTCTCCAGAAACAGGGGCGCGCCTTCACCATCAAGACCGCAGTGACCCATCGGGAACAGACGTGAAGGAGAAGACATCCTCCCGCCTCTCGGTCGGGCAGCAAGGGCAGCAGAGCGAGCGTGGCAGGGAGCGTCAGAACGGGGCCGCCATTGATGGGCTCGAGTGCCGCCTCGTATTCCGACAAGACGGAACTCCGGGCCGCCGCCGCCAACACCTCCACGTGGCCCGGCGCGCGCGACAGCACTTGATACGAGACCCTGGCCTCTTCCGGGGCAAAGGGGAGCTTATCCCGCATCCTCCACCGGACCAGCGCCTCTGCTTCCCGCGCGTCCTCCGGGAGCGTCTCGAACGAGAGGACAGCGACCCGCACCGCTCCATCCGGTACCACCAGGCCAAAGCGCCCCGTGCCGTTCCCGGTGACTTCCGCTACCTCCCGGATCGCGCGACGCACCTCCTCCTGGTTGGCAACGTTGGGGCGACCGGGATGGGGCTCCAGGGAGTGAGGCTCAAGCTGCTGCACGCCCATGCAACGCACCCGCCGCGCTTGACGTCCGGAACCCTCCAACCGTGCCCCCGCCACGAATCCCGGAGCGATTTCGAAAACCACCGTCGGCAGCGTGAAGCGCGCCATGCCACGCTCCCGCACGCCCCCGATTCGCCGCTTCCAGAAGTCCCAGTTCACAGCCTTGTGTGCTCCCCTCCGCCGGCCTACTCGACGAACGTCACCTTGTTAATTTCTTTCAGGGTCGTGATTCCCTGCTGCACCTTTTCCAGCGCCGCCTCCCGGAGCGTGGCCATACCTTCCTGCCGGGCCACTTTCCGAATCTCGGCGGTAGGGCGCTTGTCCAGGATAAGCTCGCGGATTCGATCCGAGAGCGCCAGGAGTTCACCAATCGCCGTGCGCCCCCGATATCCGGTCTGGTTGCAGTGGGAGCAGCTCGCCCCCTCGTAGAAATCTATCTTGCTCCAAGTAGCGCGCTCGAGGCCGGATTCCTCCAGCAATTCCGGCGGGATTTCCACCCGCCGCTTGCAGGATTCGCAGATAGTCCGCACCAGGCGCTGGGCCAGGATGCAATTGAGTGCCGAGACGAAGTTGTAAGGTTCGACGCCCATGTTCAAGAAGCGACTCAGAACGTCCACCACGTTGTTGGCGTGGACGGTGGTGAACACCAGGTGCCCGGTCAACGCCGATTGGATGGCGATCTGGGCGGTTTCGTTGTCGCGAATCTCCCCCACCATGATCTTGTCGGGGTCATGACGCAGGATCGAGCGCAGCCCGCGAGCGAATGTCAGCCCCTTCTTCTCATTGACCGGGATTTGCAGGATGCCGCGAATCTGGTATTCAACCGGGTCTTCGATGGTAATGATCTTGTCTTCGTCGCTCTTGATTTCGGAAAGGGCGGCGTAGAGCGTGGTGGTCTTGCCGCTGCCCGTCGGACCCGTCACCAGAACCATGCCATAGGGCTCGCGGATGAAACGCCGCAGCCGCTTGATCTCGCGCTCGGCAAAGCCCAGGATGTCGAGCCGCAACTGGTGGAACTTCTCGTGCAGCGACTCCTTGTCGAGGATGCGCAATACCGCGTCCTCACCGTGGATGGAGGGCATAATCGAGACCCGGAAATCAATCGGCCGGCCCCGGTAACGGACGCGAAAACGGCCGTCCTGGGGAACCCGCCGCTCGGCAATATCGAGTTCCGCCATGACTTTGATACGCGTGATAAGATTCGATTGAAATTCCCGCGCCAGCGGCGCCATCGCCTGCTGAAGCACGCCGTCAATCCGATACTTCACCACCACCGCGTTGTCCCGGCTTTCAACGTGGATGTCACTGGCCCGGCGCTCCAGGCCGGCAAAAACGATGGAATCCACCAGCCGGATCATGGGGCTGCCAGTGCGCTCTTCCACCAGATGCTCAAGAGAGAGTCCCTCCTCAGTGCCCTCCTCTTCCCGGATCACATCCAGCCGGAACTCCTCCGTCGCCTCCTCCAAGACCCGCTGCGAGGGCTCAGTCTTCTTCAGAAACTCGCGCACTTGGCTCGCCGCCGCGACGCGGACCAGCAGCCGCCGGTCCAGCTTCATTTCCAGCTCGTCCAGTCGCGTCAGGTTGGTCGGGTCGCTCACTGCGACCACCAGTTGGTGGTCGCGGACTTCCAGGGGAAGAAACTCGTAACGGACCATCAACTCCAGCGGGATGGAGCGCAGCAGCTCAAGGTCGGGGCGGCAGTCGCGCAGGTCAACAAAGTCAAACTGGTAGCGCGCCGCCAAGCGCTGCGCTTGTTCCAGCTCGGCGTGCAGATCCGAACTAGCCTCTACCATTTTCTCTCTCCTGCTTCGCGCCGCGGGACGTCTTGCCCAACCGCGCCGCAGCGCGCCCCGAAATCTAGTGTACTTGCGCCGCCATGGAAAACAACGGCAGATAGAACGCGACCAAGACAAAAGCCACGACCACGGCAATGGCCGCAATCATCAGGGGATCAACAAGGGCCACGAGCGTCGAAAGATCAATACTGACATCCTCTTCGAAAAACTCCGCCAGGCTTTCCAGCATGGAGGGCAGGGCTCCCGTCGTCTCTCCCACCTCCAGCATGTCCAGGGCGATGGCAGGGAAGAAACCAGTCATACGCAAGCTGGCAGTGAGCGAACGTCCGCCGGTGACCTCCACCTGCGCCTGAGTGATCGCCTGGGCCAGCAACGGGCTGCTAACAGCCTCCTTGGCAGTTTCCAGGGCCGCGACGATGGGGATTCCTCCTTGCAGCAGTGTGGCCAGGGTGCGGCCAAATTCGGCCACCGAGAATTTCAGGAGTAACTTCCCCGCCACGGGCAGACGGAATTTGACCCTGTCCCAAGCCACGCGCGTCCGCTGGGAACGCCAAGCCCCGCGCCAGAGGAGCAATCCGGCTCCGAGGCCCACCAGGACGACAAGCCCGATCCTTTTGATGCCCAGGGAAAACTCGATCAAAAGGCGGGTCAGGGGCGGTAATTGGACATCCAAGTCGGCATACAGCATCGCAAAGCGGGGGACGATAAAGGTGATCACGAAGGCGATGAGCGCCACCAGAAAGACCAGGAGAAATGCAGGATAGATAAGCGCCGCCAGGAACTTCTTGCGGAAACTCCGCGTCGCCTTCTGGTAGGTCACGTACTGCGCCAGGACACGGTCGAGGCTCCCGCTGCGTTCGCCCGCTCGCAGGGTGGCCGAGTAAATCTTGGGGAACAGTCCAAGGGCTTCGAAAGCTTCGGAAAGCAGCGCGCCACCGCGGACCCTCTCGCGCACCTCCTCCACCGCCGCGTGCAATTCCTGGGCCCTCGTCTGGCGGGCCAGCAATTCGAGAGACTTCTGAAGCGGCAGGCCGGATTTGGAGAGCGTCAGGAATTGCTGGTTGAAGATCAGGAAATCGTCAGGACGGATCTTCCGCCGACGCAGACCCCGCAGCCGAGCCTTCAACACCTCCTTGGGCTCGATGGAGAAGACGTAGTAGCCCGCGGCGGCCAGGCGTTGGCGCAGTTGTGCCTCGGAAACAGCCTCCTCGGTCTGGCTGATGACACGCCCCGCTTCGGTCCCGAGTTTGCAGACGTATTCCATTTCAGTTGACAGTCAACAGTCGACAGTTGACAGTGGAGTGCCTAAACCGCATTCTCGCCCCACGACCCAGCCGTAAGAAGCTCACCCGCATGACCGCACCGCACCTTTCTGCTGTGGACTGTCAACTGTCGACTACCGACTGCTTTCCTCACCAACTGCTATAAGGCGTGCCGTCGAGCGACACCTCATCGGAGCCGCTATGGACATCCACGATGCCCGGCACCGCCTGGCTGGGGCCCACGGGGACGTCCTCGATGTCCACCTGCCAGGTTTGGTTTGACCGCGTGAAAGGATCGTCAGGCACGCCGCCGCGCAAATAGCCAGCTTCTACCAGCTCCTCCAGGGACTGGGGCGGGCGCTGCTTGTCGAGCGTGAATTGGTCAATGAGCGAGCGCAGGGTGTACAGGTCGTCGCGCAGCACCGCTTCCCGTGCCCGCACTATGGCGACGTGGTAAGTCGGGAAGGCGAAGGAAGCCAGGATCAGAATCAGCGTCAGAACCATCATCAGTTCGAGCAGTGTGAACCCCGAACTGAGCCTCAGCATTCGAGAATGAAAGCCGCCCTCGTCTGCGGTCCGTGGTCTGTAGTCCGTGGTCCGCTGCACCGGACGACCGACAATGGACAAGGGCCGACGTCCTACCTCGGCAATCCTAAAATCATTCCCGGACCGCCTACCAATCCGCATAGCGAGTTCCGTCCAATGCTGTGCCCTGACTCTTGGTGTGAACATCAAACACGTTTCCCCCGCCCCAGCTCCGCGATTCTGGCTCATCCTGCATGGCACGCAATCCCCAGTCTGTCTCGCGGGTCATGGGGTCCACGGGGATCCGGCGCAGGAATTTGTACTTGGCCGTGGCCGTCCCTTTCAGCGGGACTCCCGTCACCAGAGTCTCGAGGTCGGGAGGATAGCCGAAGCTGTCGGCCTTCGTAGGAATCATGCCGCGGTCGGCGAAGTCCTTGTAGCGATCGACCGCCTGACGAACCTCACGCAGCGCGCGGCGCAGTGCGACTTCGCGAGTACGTTGTACTTGTACGCGGGCTAAGGGCAGGGCGACGCTGGTAAGAATCAACAGGATGGTGATGGCCGCGATGAGTTCCACCAGGGTAAACGCGCGGCCTGTGTTGCGTTGCACCGTAATCTTGGCAGTCCTACGTCTCATTGCGGCTGGCCAGGCTGCTCCGGAGGCGCCTCGGGCTGCGGGGTCGGTTCCGGGGCCGGCGGCGTCGGAACTGCTGGAGCCGCCGCGCCCACCCCTACGGGAACCTCTCTCCCGCTCTCGGCCAGTCGCTCGGGCAACCGAATCACCCTTGGGGTCAGCATTACCAGCACTTCAGTCTCAACTCGTTCAAGGTGGTGACTCGAGAACAGATACCCCAGGAGCGGGATTTGACTGAGGCCGGGCAGGCCCGAGACCGATTGACTCTCCTTGGCCTCGATCAACCCTCCCAGCAAATTCACTTCGCCTTCTTTCAGCCGAATATCGTGTTCGATCACTCGCTGGTTGAAGGTTGGCTGCGCGAGGCCCCCCACGGATCTGTCTGCCCCTACGGAAGAAATCTCGATACGGGCGTGCAGGCTGACTTCCCCGTTCGCCATCAGGCGAGGTGTCAGGTCCAGGTTCACGCCCACCTCCTGGTATTGGAACTGGGTGCTGGCCAGCAAGCCGAAGCCCCCGCCAGTCCCGCCCGTGACCCCTCCCAGCGAAGGTAGGAAGCTGCCGGTGGCATAGGGGATTCGCGCCCCAATGCGCAGCTTGGCCGTTTGGCCGTCGGTGACGCGCACCTGCGGGTTCTGCAGCACGCGACTTCGCGAATCGTTCAGCACCGCGCTGGCGGTGGCACTGGGCAGCACGAGGGCGTAATTCCGGTAGCTTATGCTTCCAATGCCCACGGTCGCGGCGGTCGGGGCAAAGACAGCGGCGCCCTGCAATCCTGGCGTGATGGTGCCCGAGGAGGGATTTACTGTCGCCAGGGTCAGCCCCAGGTCGCGGATGCGGCTGCGGTCGGCTTCCACCACGGCCACCTCCACCAAGATCTCAGCTTTGTTCTGGTCCAAATCGCGGATCATTTTCTCCGCTGCCGCCACCTTGGCGGGCGTGTCACGGATGATGATGGCATTGGAATCAGGGTTGTCGACAATCCTCTGCAAACCAAGCACTTGCTTCAGCGCCGTAGTTATCGCTGTCCGATCCGCGGGCGCCAAGGGATTCGAAAGATAGATGGTCTTCAGGACCTCTTCCTCGTAATCTCTCCGGTTGGTCGGCGTATCGGGGACAACCAGAATCGTGTTGGAGGTCACCGCCCGCCAAAAAGTCTTCGTCTGGTAGGAGACCACGCGCAAAGCGTCCTCGATTTTCACGTTCGCCAGGTCCACCGAAACCTGCTTCGGGGTGAAGTCCAAAGTGAAGGCAACGTTCAGATCAGCTAGCTTGGCCAAGGTCTCATAGACCTTGCGGCTATCCGCCGATATGCGGAAGTGCGCTAACGGCTCGGTAGGCCAAGGTTTTAGCTGGACACCCGACGGACCTGCTGCCTGTTCCCGCGCCTTCAGGGCCTGCTGGATCGACTCCTCGCGGGCCCGCTTGACTGCGGTCTGCTGGGCCAGGAGCCGGCCCAACTCCTGGCCCGCTGCTTCATTGCTGGGGTCGATGCCTACGGCCTTCTGAAATTCGCCCGATGCCTCGTCCGTGCGGCCCGCTGCCACAAGGCGGCGTCCCTGCTTGAGGTGAAAAAGAGACCCCTGGGTCCGCGCAATCCTCTCATGGATAAGGTAGTTAGCATTTTCAGGCTCTACCTGAAGGGCCCTCTCATATTTGATGAGCGCGGTATCCCAGTCCTTACGAAGTTCGGCCTTACGGCCTTCGCGGAAGAGACTGCTTCCCCCCCCGCATCCGAAGCATAGGAGAAGCGCCGCGCCGACCCCCCAAACACGGACTCCTCTGCGCACCATTCCCTCCCCCGACATACCTCGCTGTATCGGTAAAGTGGATTATCACGCACTCACATGCATTAAGGCAAGTCAAACCCGACAGGGCGGCGCCAGCTAAGGCCGCGGGGGCCGGCTAGGTGCCCGGAAGACTCACCAAACGGAGCAGGCCGTTCCCACTCTGGCTCCTGGGCAGCGAATATGGTTACGAGGCTGCAGGCTTCTCAGCGGCTTGTTGCTTCTCGAAAAAGTCGGTGATGCGATCCTGGTTGTAGAGGGAGATCTCCGTGAAGGCTACACCTGTTCCCCGATCGTTGATGCTGTACACGATCTCACCTTTGCAGTTGATAGGGGGCAAGCCGTCAGCCAATTGGAGCGACAACTTGATCGCCGGGCTCTGGTGGGAAGGCACGGGCGGAAAGACGAGACATCCCCCTCGGCTGACCTGGGGAATACGCGATTGGATACACTTGGAGTCTAGGTAGATGGTCACTTCGAGATCTGCTTGGTACCGGGGAAACCTCCGTTTCTGCATCGGCCCGTCGCTCATATCCGCGTATCATACAAGACGAATCGGCATTGTCAACCCACTCCCAAGAGGAGAAAGTCGCCAGGGAAAGGTCACTCAATGGTAAAATCCCGGCCGAATCTGCGACGCAAGAAGGAGATGAAGATGGCAAAGGTGTTGCGGTGCAGGGATCTGGGCATGAAGTGCACCCACGAGCTTCGCGCTGAGACCGAAGAGGACCTCCTTAAGCTAGCAGCCGAACATGCAGAGAAGGATCACGGCATCCACGCTTCCAGCATCCCTCCTGCCATCATGGCCATGGTGAAGGCTGCGATCAAGGACGAGTAGGCGCAAGATCGCTCCGGGACTTCCCAGGACGAGCCAGGCAAAGCGGCGCCTTGCGCAGGGCGATGGGAAATGGCAGGCAACACCCCTGGGAGTGAAACTGACCTTGCCAGGCGGCGTTGCGATCGATGCGCGGCGGGCGGCAGACTCGCAGGATGCGCAGCCAACGTTAGGTCCTGCAGACCGCGCGACGGATATGCGCTAGAATAGCGCCTCGCCAAATGCCTGCGCCTGCGCTCTGGGGCAGGTTCTCGAGGCCAGAACCCGAGGCTGCCTTACGCCCCTGCGGCGCGCAGCAAGGCAAGCCGAGGAGGCCAGTCTGTCATCCTCACGCTTGAAACCATGGCTCACGCGGCTGGCGCCAATCTATCCCGGCGAGGGGAGGGTTGTTGCCCTCTGCCTGGCAGTCAATCTACTCGTGGTCGCCGGCATCATGTACGGGCGTAACGCCCGTGACTCGCTTTTTCTTAACAACTTCGGCGTTCAGTACTTGCCCTACATGTACTTCGCCAATGCCGTGGTGTTGGTTGTCTGCTCGCTGTTCTACACGTCGCTGGTTGACCGCATGGACCGCGGGAAGTTCCTGGCGGGCATTTCCCTCATCTTCGTTGCGCTGCTCGTCGGCAGCCGAGCCATCCTGGCGGCGCAGCCGCGCTGGTTTTATCCGGTTCTTTACATCCTCGCGCAGACCATCTGGAATTTCTCCCTCCTGCAATTCTGGACGTTTCTCGGCGACTTGTTTGACACGCGGCAAGCCAAGCGACTGTTCCCGCTGATCGCCATTGGCAGTTTGCTCGGGATGATCGGCGTCGGTGTGACGTCCCGGCCCGCCGTGAATGCCCTGGGGACGGAGAACATCCTGCTGGTCTGGGCAGGGCTCATTTTCGCCGCCCTGGTCTTGGGAAGCATCGTTTACCGGAGCTACAGCGCCGCCAAATCTGCGCTTCAGAAAGACAAGGCGTCTCTCCCTCCGCCCAGGAAAGCTTCCGAATGGGACAAGTTCAAAGAGGGGGCAGCACAACTGCGGCAGGAGCCGCTCCTGCGCAACATGGCGCTGATCACCTTCCTGCTGTGGACAGTCTTCACGCTTGTGGACTTCAACTTCAACAAAGTGATGAAGGAAACCTACCCAGACAAGAACGTGCTCACCGCTTTCCTGGGCGGCTTTCGCGGCATTGCCGGATTTCTCTGTCTGGTGATTCAGGTTTTCCTGACCTCGACACTTATCTCGCGCTTGGGGGTGGGAACGACGATTGGTTTCCATCCCTTCTACCTGACGCTCTCAACCCTCTGGATGACCTTGAGCTTCGGTTACGTCTCTGTTTACGCGGCGAAACTGGGCGACCACGTCTTGCTCTACACATTCCAGGATTCATCCTTCCAGCTCCTTTACAGTCCGGTGCCACTCGAGCGGCGAGCCCGGATTCGAGGCTTCATTGACGGCTACATCAAACCCCTGTCGATGGCCGCGGCCGGCGTTCTGCTCTTGCTAGGCACGCGCTATTTGCAGCTTCGGCAAATTGCGCTGATTGGCTTGGTGCTGGCCCTCGCGTGGATGGCAGTTTCGCTGACCACCAAGAAGGGGTATATCCGCGCCCTGCTCCAGAACCTCCAGGCGGATAGCCCCGCCCTGCGGCAGGCCGCCGCCACCGCCCTGGCCAAACTGCGAGACCCTTCGAGCCTTAGCATTCTGGCTGACACGCTGCGCAGCGCGAGCCCCGAGCGCGTTATAGCCGCCATGCAGTTCATGGGGAGCTTCGGAGCGGAGCAGGCCAACGAGGCGCTGGTCGAGTTGCTCAACCATCCCGACCCGCGGGTACGCGCCACGGCGGTCAGTACGTTAGGGCGCCGGGCGGCAGCCCGCTACATTGAGCGCTTCACCCCGCTCCTTAACGACCCTGACGCGCGAGTTCGCGCCAACGTCATCGAGGCGCTGGCCACGGCGGAAGATCCTGCGCTGGTGGAGAAACTGCGGCCGTTGCTCCAAGACCCCTCCATCCGGGCGCGAATCAACACCGTGCTCACGATTGCCACCATCCAAGGCGTTTCCGCGGCCCTGGAGTCACTGCCCCTAATTCGTGGCCTCTCCCAGGGCGATGCCAGAGCCCGGGCCACCGCCACCTACGCGCTCGGCCGGCTGCCTCTGGAGCAGTCGGCCGAACTACTCGCCGCGCTTCTGCACGACCCCGAACTTCGTATCCGTTGCGAGGCGGCGCAAGCCCTGGGGCGCATCGGATTGCCCCCCGCCATCCCCAACTTAGTCGAGGCCCTGGCCGGCCCACCCCAGTTGCGCCATGACGCGCGCCGCAGCCTCGCCGCCATCGTCACCAAGTGTGGCGCCACCTGCGCTCAGGAGTTGATGCAAACCGCCGTCGCTTCCGACCGTCCCGAAATACGCAGCGAGTTGGCCGACGTGCTGGGCCGCTTGAAGAACGTCCAGGTGGTCCCCACGCTCGTCCAGCTTCTGAAAGACCCCGAATGGCGGGTGCGCTGGAAGGTCTTGAAGTCCTTCGATCGCCTGGCGCGCGATGGCCCGCTGCCCGAAAACGCGCGCACCGCCCTGTTCAAGTACGCCGAGGATGAGCTGGCCGCCTTCCGGCAGAGCGTGCTCTATTCTCAGGTCCTGACGCCGCGACCGGTCAGCGAGTCGGAGCGGCTGCTAGCCCAGGCGCTCGAGGAAGACCGGGTGAACATCGAGGAGCGTGTCTTCCACATGCTGGGCATTGTGTGCGGCCGCGACCGGATGCTAGCCATCTTCCAGAAGCTCCAGTCAGGGGACGCGCGCCTGCGCGCAGATGCTTTGGAAGCCCTGGACACCCTGGCGCCCAAGGAAATCGGACGTCAGGTACTGGCCTTGTTGGAGCCAGCGCCCACCGCCAGCGCCCCCACCGCGCCCGCGGCTTCCCTGCTCACTGCTATAGCCAAACACTCGAAACCCTGGATGCGAGCCTGCACCGCGTACTACCTGGGCTCTCATCCGTCGGCGAATGGCGAGAACCTGCTGCAGGCCCTGCTCGAGGATCGCAGCCCGCTGGTGCGCGAAACCGCGCTTTACGCAGGTTGGCAAGCCTTCCGCGATGCCTGGCGCCCAAAACTGGACTCGGCAAGTCAATCTTCCGACCCCGCGCTGCGCCGCGCCGCTGAGAAGGTCTTGGCGCCGGGTTCGCCTGCCTGCGGTGACGCGCAACCTTCCCTGCAAAGGAGTGGACCGATGCTCTGGACGGTTGAGAAAGCCCTCTTCCTGAAATCCGCCCCGCTCTTCGCCGGCCTGGAAGGTGAAGAACTCGCCGCCTTGGCCGACATCGCGTTGCAGCACGCGTACGAGCCCGGGGAAATCATCTTTGAAGAGAATCAGCCTCCCCATCACCTCTATGTCATCGTGGAGGGCAGGGTCGAAGTGTTTCGCCATGTCGGCTCGGCGGAACGCACCCTGGCGTACCTGGGCGAGAAAGAGTGCTTTGGAGAAATGGCCATCCTCGACGATCACCCTCGCTCGGCCTCCGTGCGCGCTGTGGATCCGACCAACGTCGTGAAAATCGACCGCGAAAGCTTCCGCGAACTGATCCTGGAACGCCCCCAGATGGCCTTCGCCATCTTCAAGATCCTCAGCGGCCGTCTCCGCCACCAGAACCTGGAGGCCGATCATCCGCCCGCGGTCTACAGCGGCGGCCAGTACGCGTAGGATTGATGATTGACGATTGAAGATTGAGGATTGAAAACCCAACGCCGGCT
>JALHUF010000103.1 GCA_022866195.1 Terriglobia bacterium | reverse complement strand
CTTCCCGAATGTCCGGGTGCTGGACTTCCTTAGGTACATGCCGGCGGTCGCGCTCATCGGAGCTGCGGCCTTCATTCTCTGGCTCGGGCTCAAGAGCCGGGTGGCGGCGGAAAGATACGTGTTCGCGGGCTTGGCCGTGTTGTGCGTGTTGCTGGCCGGCGTGGTCGCCATCCCACCGGTGCTCGCCACAATTCAGGGGATATTCTGGTTTTTCGTGAAAGTTCTGGCTTTCTTGTATGCGTTCATCTGGTATCGCGGCACCTTCCCGCGTTACCGCTACGATCAGCTGATGAATGTGGGCTGGCGCGTAATGATTCCTTTGGCTCTGGCGAATGTCATTCTCACCGCCATCCTGCGCTACTGGTTGAGTGGGCGCCATCCCGCAGCGCTGACCGCTTGGGTTGGATAGGGACTGAGATGGGCATCAAGGATCTGCTGCGCAAGATTTTTCTGGTGGATTTGCTGAAGGGTTTGCGCCTGACGTTTTCCTATCAGCGGCCCAGCGCCACCTACACGGAGCAGTATCCCTTGGTGCGCCCGGCGGTGGCGGAGCGTTACCGCGGCGCGCCGCGGCTGAACAACAATCCCGAAACGGGCGAGACGCTCTGCATCGCCTGCAATCTCTGCGCCCTGGCCTGCCCGGAGACTCTGATTGTGGTGGGCTGGGAGCGGACGGAGGACCGGAAGAAAAAGCTGACCACGTTCACCTACGACCTGTCGCGCTGTATGTTCTGCGGGCTGTGTGAGGACGCCTGCCCGGTGGACGCGCTGGAGCTGACGCAGGATTTTGAGATCGCGCACTATAATCGCGAGGGGATGATCTGGGACCGCGAAATGCTGGAACAAGGTCCCCAGCCCATCCGCTACACGCGGTAGGCAGAAGGCAGAAACTCTCCTCGATGGCGAAGTCGGGGAACGGGGACCGGCAACGGACAGCTGACGACTGGCAACCGGCAACTTATCGATGATGCTTCCGCAAATCGCATTCTTTTTCTTGTCGGCTGTGACGCTGATTTCCGCCGTGATGGTGATTACGCGGCGGAACGCCGTCCACAGCATCATCTGGTTGATCGTTACGCTGTTCTCGGTCGGCGGCATCTTTTTGACGCTGCACGCCGAGTTTCTTTTCGCGGTCCAGGTGATTTTGTACGTGGGCGGCATCATGGTGCTGTTCCTGTTTGTCGTCATGCTGGTCAATCTGGACGTGGCGTTGAAACAGGCGCAGTTCAACCGCCAGTGGCAGGTGGCGTTAGTCACCGCCCTGGTGCTGATGGCGGAACTCGGTTACGGGATCTACCGGGGTCACCAGGGATTTACCCTGGCTCAGGTTACGGCCACCCCTATGTCTGGCGGGAACACCCAGGCGGTCGGGCTGGCGCTCTACCAGGATTACATGCTGGCGGTGGAGATCGCCTCGGTCCTGCTGCTGGTGGCGATGGTGGGAGCGGTGATTATGGCGAAGAGGAAAATCGAATGATCCCCACGCACTATTATTTGTTCCTGGGGGCCGCGCTATTCACCATCGGTGTGGTGGGCGTGCTTACGCGCCGCAATATCATCGTCATTCTGATGTCCATCGAACTGATCCTGAACGCCGTCAATATCAACTTGGTGGCGTTTTCGCGCTACTTTCAGGCTGTGGACGGGCAGGTCTTTGCGATCTTCGTGATTACCGATGCTGCCGCGGAGGCGGCGGTCGGGCTCGGCTTGATCATTGCGCTGTTCCGCAACAAGGAAACCGTGAACGCGGACGAGATTGACCTGTTGAAATGGTAAGGGAACAGGGAACAGATAAATCTCTCTTCCCTCGAGACGAGCAACTGAGGACTGATGCAATTTCTTGACTTCATTTGGCTGGTTCCATTGCTGCCAGCCCTGGGAGCCTTGATTCAGCTCCTGGGGGGACGGAAACTTTCGAACCGGGTTGTGTCGCTGGTCTCCGTGGGGCTGCCGGGGCTGTCGTTCGTCTGGGCGGTGGGTTGTTTCCTTCAACTTCTTCTCTTGAAGGGGACGCCCTTCACCAAGATCCTATACACCTGGCTGCCGGCAGGCGCATTTCGCCTCACCGACGGTTCGCTCGCCCAATTGAGCATCGACGTGGGGTTCCAGCTTGACGCACTCTCGGCCGTCATGATGCTGGTAGTGACGGGAGTCGGCTTCCTGATTCATTTCTACTCCATCGGTTATATGGGCCATGAGGGTGGCTACTATCGTTTCTTCGGCTACCTGAACCTCTTTATGTTTTCCATGCTCATCCTGGTCCTGGCGGACAATTATCTGATGATGTTCGTGGGCTGGGAGGGCGTGGGCTTGTGCTCCTATTTGCTGATCGGCTTCTATTTCCATCGCCAAGCGGCCTCGGACGCCGGCAAGAAGGCGTTCGTCGTGAACCGCGTGGGGGACGCGGGATTCCTGCTGGGCGTGATGTTGATGGCCGTCACCTTCGGGAGCCTGAATTTCCTCGAGGTAACTGAGGCCGCGCGCAGCGGACGGTTCGGGGTGGGCGATGCGGCCATCACAGCCATTTGCATCCTGCTATTCATCGGGGCCATCGGCAAGTCGGCGCAGATTCCGCTCTACACGTGGCTGCCCGACGCCATGGAAGGCCCCACGCCCGTCAGTGCTCTCATCCACGCTGCCACCATGGTGACGGCGGGGGTGTACATGGTGGCGCGTTCCAACGCGCTCTACGTCCTGGCGCCGACGGCCCTGGCGCTCGTCGCCGGTATTGGAGCCGTCACCGCCATCTGGGCTGCCTCCATTGGCTTGGTTCAGAACGACATCAAGCGCGTACTTGCCTATTCCACGGTCAGCCAGTTGGGTTACATGTTTCTGGCCTGCGGCGTGGGCTTCTTCGCTGCCGGCATTTTTCACTTGATGACGCACGCTTTCTTCAAGGCCTTGCTCTTTCTTGGTTCGGGCAGCGTGATTCACGCGCTCTCGGGCGAGCAGGACATGCGGAAGATGGGCGCGCTGTGGAGTAAGACCCCTACCACCGCGAAAACGATGCTCGTGGGAACGCTGGCCATCAGCGGGGCCCCGCTGTTTTCGGGTTTCTTCAGCAAGGATGAAATCCTCTGGCAGGCCTTCGCCAGCCCTTATGGCAACAAGCTGCTCTGGGCGGTCGCCGTGGTGACGGCCGGTCTCACGGCGTTTTATATGTTCAGGTTGTTCTTTATGACCTTCGGCGGCAAGTCGCGAGTGCCGCACGAGGTGGAGCACCATATCCACGAATCGCCGCGGGTGATGACGGTGCCGCTCATTATTCTGGCGGCGGGCGCGGTGGCGGCGGGCTTTGTGGGCTGGCCGCAGGTGCTGGGTG
>JALHUF010000102.1 GCA_022866195.1 Terriglobia bacterium | reverse complement strand
CCGCGCCGTTCGCGCCGATGTAACCCACCATTACGCCCGGCTCGATGGAGAAGCTAACCCGCTCCACCGCGTGTACGGTGACGTACTCGCGCACGAAGAGGTTCTGAAGCGCGCCCAGCACCCCTTCGCGCCGGCGGAAGGTGCGAAACTCTTTGCTCAGGTTGTGAACTTCAATGATGGGTGACATAAGCGCCCGACCTACGCTGGCGGCTCGAAGCCGCCACTCCCGCCCCCGCATTCTAACAGATGCCTGAGGGGGCCACTACACTCCAGCCTTTCCTCGTTTCCTGGGGGCGCCAGGGAGATCCCCGGGCGCGACTTTCGCCTTGAATTTGCCGCGCAGATGCCTCAGGCTAAGGGCGCCCTGGTCGTTGCAGCGTTCCGATAGGGGGAGAATCTCTCCATGAAAAAGCATTTTCGCAGCCTCTTGGTGTTAACACTGTTTCTCAGTGGCTTCGCCGCCTGGGCCGGCGCGCAGGATTTGGCGTCCTTCGAGAAGCGCGTGACGAAGAAGGTGCTGCCCAACGGCCTCACGGTCTTGATTTGCGGGCGGCACGAGGCACCGGTCTTCTCCTTTTTCACGCATGTGGATGTGGGGTCGGACCGCGAAGTCCCCGGGATCACCGGCCTGGCCCATATGTTCGAGCACATAGCATTCAAGGGAACGGACAAGATCGGCACGACAAACTACCTGGCGGAGAAGCTGGCGCTCGCGAAGGTTGAGAAAGCCTACGCCGCCTACGACCGCGAGCGGCGCAAGGAGGTAGGCAGCGATCCGAAGAAGGTTGCGGAACTTGAGAAAGCCTGGAAGGACGCCATCGCCGCGGCCGACAAGTACGTCGTCAAAGAAGCCTTTGGCGAGATTGTGGAGCGCCAAGGGGGAGAAGGACTGAACGCCTTCACCAGCGACGATGAGACAGGCTACTTCTATTCTTTTCCCTCCAACCGCGTCGAGCTTTGGGCCTATCTCGACTCAGAGAGGTTCCTCCACCCCGTGATGCGCGAATTCTACAAGGAGCGCGACGTGGTCTACGAAGAGCGCCGGATGCGTACCGAGAGCCAGCCTGAGGGGCGGCTGATCGAGCAGTTCCTGGCGACCGCGTTTGTCGCCCACCCTTACGGGCAGCCGGTGGTGGGGTGGCCGTCCGACCTGCAATCGTTCTCGGCGACCGACGCGCTGAAGTTCTACCGCACGTATTACGTGCCCTCCAACATGGTCGTGACGGTGGTCGGCGACGTGAAGCCGAACGAGGTTCTGGCGATTGTGGAGAAGTACTTCGGCCGTCTGCCGGCACGGCCACGGCCGGAGCCGCTACGCACGGCGGAGCCGCCGCAGAATGCTGAGCGCACCGTGGTCCTGCACGAGGCCAGCCAGCCGTTCTATGTGGAGGGCTATCACAAGCCTGACGCCCGCGATCCCGATGACGCGGTTTACGACGTCATCCAGGATTTGATGTCGGCAGGGCGCACCTCGCGGCTCTATCGGGCGCTCGTGCGCGATAAGAAGCTCGCGGCCTTCTCCGGCGGGTTCAACGGCTTCCCCGGCCAGAAATATCCGAGCTTGTTCGTGTTCTTCGCCGTGCCGACGCCCGGGCACAAACCGGCGGAGGTGCGGGCGGCGGTCCAGGAGGAGATCACACGGCTGAAGAACGAAGATGTCAGCGACGGCGAACTGAAGATGGTGTAGACGCGCGCCAAGGCCGCGCTGCTCCGCAAGCTCGACAATAACCAGGGCTTGGCCCTCGAAATGGGCATCGCCGAATCGCTCTTCGG
>JALHUF010000101.1 GCA_022866195.1 Terriglobia bacterium | reverse complement strand
TCACGATCGAGCCCGGCATTTACATCCCGGAAGAAAAGATCGGGGTGCGCATCGAGGACTTGATCCTCATCACTCCGGACGGGTATGAACTCCTGACGCGCCGCTTGCCACGCACCGTGGAGGAGATTGAGCGGCTGATGTCCCAGAGATGAGCGGACCTGAACGCAGCTCGCCGGTCCACTTCAAATTGCCCGCGACGCTGATCCTCGGCTCCCAGCGCCTTCCGTCAATGTAGGCTACGAGACCGATAGGGGATCCAGTCAGACTAAGGAGGGAGCCCGGCGAGGAAGCGGACGAATTGGGCAGCAGACAGGCCACTGTCGCGGAACGGAAGACCTAACGGGAGGGTGGTTGGCTGACAAGCCTGCGGCTTTCCTGCCAAGTGTAGACGACGCGGTGGATGACGGTCAGGGTGGAGAGGACGGCGATGACCCAAAGCACCGGCGCCATGCGATCGAATGCCGCGCCGATGATGATCAGCACCATGCGTTCGGGCCGCTCCAGAAAACCCACCTTGCAGGTGGGAATGAGGTTTTCGGCCCGGGCGCGGGCATAGCTGACCATCACGGAGCCAATCATGGCCACCGCCACCAGGACCACGTACCAGAAGCGGTTGATGCGGCCATAGAACACCAGCAGGCCAATCATCAGGCAGAGGTCCGAATAACGATCCAGGACCGAATCAAAGAACCCGCCAAAGGGGGTGACGCGGTTGGTAAGGCGCGCCACGCGTCCATCCAGCATATCGAAGAGTCCGGCGAGGAGGACGGCGGCCCCCGCCCAGCGAAAATACCCGTAGGCAAACAAATAGGCAGCGACGAGATTGATGGCGAATCCGATGACGGTCAGGACGTTGGGGTTGATGTGGGTGGCGGCGAAGGCGCGCACGATGGCCCCCAACAGGTAGTTGCCGGTTTGGCCGATCTGACGAGTAATCATGCTCTTCTATTCGGGGGGAGATGTCCGGGTATCAGCTTCCGGGAACCGCGGCTGCACTTCGCCGTGCAGGGTTTGCAGGGCCCGGACCTCGAACTCCCGGATGCCGTTGGGCGTGGTCACCTTGCAGGTGTCTCCCACCTTCTTGCCCAGCAGGCCTCGGCCGATCGGCGAGGTCGTCGAAATCAAGCCTTTGCTGACGTCAGCCTCCTCACTGGTCACCAGCCTGTACTCGATCTCCGTATCGCGGTCCACGTCGTAGAGCACCACCCGGGAGCCGAAGCCTGCTCGATCCTTGGGAATATTGCTCATGTTGATGAGCGAGAGGTCGGCCAAGCGCCTCTTGAGCTGCGCCAAGCGAGCCCCGACGAAATCCTGGCGTTGCTTGGCCATGCTAAACTCCGCATTCTCGCTCAGGTCGCCCAAGGCCCGGGCGCGCTTCAACTCCTTGGGGAGTTCGTGATGCAGCTCGTGCTCCAGGGTCTGGATTTCGTCCTGCAGTTTCTTGATGATATGCGGCGGCATAACGCGGGCCCTCTCGTCAGGAGGCGTTTTTCATTATAGGGAAAAGCTCTGGGCGAAGCAACCTGAGCGGTGGTCAAGAGGTAGGCAGGGGTGTTCGGCCTCGATCTAGACGCTGGGGCAACTTCAACCTGCCCAAGGGGTTACGGCGGAGACGGCACGGGCCGAAGGCAGGCCGGAGTGCGTTGACTTGAGCTGGGTCGTGTGTTAGCGTACACTGCCGTCGCACACGATATTGGAGCCTGGGAATGGCCTTTAATAAAGCCAAAGCGATGCAGGAGGCCGACAAGTACATCAGCCAGGGCAAGAATGCTCAGGCGATCAAGCAGTACCTCTTCATTCTGGAAAAGGACCCCTCTGACGTCTCGCTCCTGAACACCATTGGCGATCTCTATTATCGCGACAAGAATGTTCCCGAGGCTCTGAAGCATTTCCACAAATTGGCCGATGCCTTCACAAGAGACGGGTTCACCGTCAAGGCGATTGCCATCTACAGGAAGATCAGCAAGATCGACCCAAACGCGGTCGAGCCGCTGATCAAGCTGGCGGAGCTTTATCTGCTTCAAGGACTCAACCGGGAGGCGCGCGAGCAGTACGCCCAGGCCGTTGAGTTCTACAAAAAGAAGAACCAGCCTGACAAAGCCCTGGAAGTTTTCCGCAAGATCGTGGGCCTGGATCCGGAAAACCGGACTTACCGCACCCGCTTGGCCGAGTTCGCCGAGCAGTTGGGCCGGAAAGACGAGGCGGCCCAGGCGTACCTGGAAGTGGCTGAAATCGCTTCTCGCAGTGGCGAGCCCGCGGCAGGGGAACCGGCGCTGAAGAAGGCTCTGGGACTGGGGGCCAAGAGCGATCAAGTGTGCCTGCTTCAAGCCCGCCTGGCGCTTAGTAAGCAGGATTACCGTCAGGTCGAGAAGATCCTGGATGCCGTGCCGGAGTTGAAGGCCAGTCCCGCAGGTCGTCAGCTCTTGTTGGAAGCCTATCTGGCAGCGCAAAAACTGCAACTGGCGGACAGGCTGGTGGCAGAGACCTTTCATGCCAACCCTGCTGATTTTTCGCCCGTGGCTTCGTTCTCGGCGCTTTGTCTCAAGCAGGGGAAGGTGGACGCCGCGGTAAAGGTTCTGGGCGAAGTTGCCGACGTGCTGCTGGAACGGAAGGAAACCGCCCCGCTAATGGAGACACTGCGCCAGATTTGGGCGAAGAACCCCCACCACCTCGCAGCGCTCGAGCTGATTCACAAGATTTGTGAACGGACCGCCGACGAGTTTGCTTTGCCGGAGATCCTGGGGGCCCTCGGCCGCGCGTACGAGGAGGCGGGAGAGGTGGTAAAGGCAGAGGAAGCGTACCAGCAGCTCGTTAATCGCGAGCCGGGGAACGAAGACTACCGGGGGCGGCTGAAACGGGTTCTGGAGAAACAGGGCAAGGAGTTGGCGGTGCCAACCGCGGCGGCGCTGGCGGACGTCGAGATGGCAATTCCTGCTGAGGTGGAGGCCCCTCCGACCCCGGCGGCTGCGGAAGCCGAACAGGCCGCCATGGTGAAGGAGGCGCTCGAGAATAGCGATCTCTTTTCCCGCTATGGCCTTGTGGACAAGGCGGTGAGCGAGCTGGAAAAGGTGCTGGGCACCTTTCCCGAGCAGGTTGAAATTCATCGGCGGATCCTGGAGGTCTCGCAGCGAACCCAGCCCGCACGCGCCAGCCAGGCGGCTGAAGCCTTAGCGAATATCTTCAAGAAGAAAGGCGACTTGGCCAGTGCGAAGAAGTACGAGCAACGAGTCGCGCAACTGACCAGCGGGCTTCCGGCTGAGGAGGTCCCCCTGCCCGCGGTGGGCGTGGAAGCACCCGTCGCCCCTCCACCTGCCGCGCCCACCCCGGAGGCGGCGGAGGTTGATCTCTCCGCGGCGTTCCCGGTCTGCGCGCCGGAGGAGATCCCGAAGGAAGCACCACCAGAAATCCCACTGAATCTTGCCGCGCCGGCCCCTGCGGTCGAAGAGCTGGATCTTTCTGCCGACTTGGAGGGTCTGGCGGCAGCGGTGGAAACTCCCGTCGTCGAGAAGCCGGTTGCGCCTTTCAATTACGAGGAGGCCCGGGTGGAGATCGACTTCTACCTTGGGCAAGGGTTTCTCGATGAGGCGCGCAATGCCGTCCAAGCGCTGGAGGAGAAGTTCCCCGGAGATCCTCAGGTGGTCGAACTCCGCCGCCTTGTGGAGGCCCAGGCCGTCGCACCCGAGGGGCCGCCTGCCGAGGTTGCCCCGCCCGTGGTAGAGCCGACGGCACCCCCGGCCACTGAGTGGGAGTTGCCTACCGCTTTCGCTGGGCCGGTTTCAGCCCCGGTGACCCCTGAGGTTGCGCCGGAGCCCGTAGAGGTGCCCCCGCCGAGGCGCAAACCCTTGCCCCCGCCTCCGCCTCTGGAGACTCCGGTTGTAGCCGCCCGTCCTCCGGCCCCTCCAGCCCCACCTGCGGGCGGTGACTTCTTGGGCAGTTTGGTGGGTGACCTCGAGGCTGGCCTGGAGGGATTTGGTGAGCCCTCGAGGCCCCCCTCGGCCCAGGCGGCGGCCGGGGGACCAGTATCAGCCCCCGCAGGGGCCGGCGAAGCCGGATTCCCTTTGGGCGACCTTTTGCAGGAATTAGGAGGGGCAGCCGGACCGGAGGCGGAAGAGGATCCCGAGAAACACTACAACCTGGGTGTGGCCTTCCGCGAAATGGGTCTCCTGGATGAAGCGATCGGCGAGTTTCAGAAGGTGGTGAAGGGCGCCCAGAAGGACAAATTCCCGCCTAACTTCCTTCAGGCATGTAGCCTGCTCGCCGTCTGCTTCATGGACAAGGGGATGCCGGCCATTGCCGTGAAGTGGTACAAGCGGGCGCTCGAGTTGCCCTACCTCGACGAGGAGTCGACCCTGGCGCTGCAGTACGACCTGGGAGTGGCGTACGAGCAGGTGGGTGACACCCGCAACGCCTTGGAGAGGTTTTCCGAGGTTTATAGCCAGAACATCGACTACCGCGATGTCGCCGAGAAAATACGCACCCTCCAGAAGAAGGCAACCTAGGTGTCCTGCCCGAGGACTTCTCCTGCCGCCTAACACGCGGCGGGCTTTTCGCTCCAAGGCATGAGCCGAGCGCTGATCATTCTCTACATCGTCTTTTGCTTTGACATGGGAGTGTTCCTCTTTCTTCTTCCCTGGACTCCTTTGTGGAGCCGGAATTTCTTCGTCGCCCAATATCCCTGGGTTTCCAGCATTGCTTTGAACTACTTCGTGCGCGGGGCGGTTTCCGGGATCGGCTTGGCCGACATCGGGCTGGCGGTGTATGAGCTTTGGCGTTTCCGCCGACAGGTAGGCTTGGTTCAGACGCGCACGACGCGTTAGGCTCGTCAGGGGCAGCATCCGCAGGTCCACGCAAAGCTCTCCGCCGCGACGCTGCCTGCCGCCAATCCTGGTGCACCACGTGAGGAGCCGACCTCATGCCTGCCGCTTTTGAGTTCTGCTACATCACGGATCGCCGGGCACTCGAACCCCGCCCGCTCCTCCCTGTGATTGTGGAGGCCATCCGCGCCGGCGTGGACTTGGTGCAAATCCGCGAGAAGGACCTCCCCACACGGGAGCTGCTGAGCTTAGTCGAAGCTGCGGTGGCCGCCGCCCGAGGGAGTGCAACGCGGGTGGTGGTGAACGACCGGCTGGACGTGGCGCGGGCGCTGGGGGCTGCCGGGGTCCATTTGGGGACGCAATCGCTGCCGGCCCGCCTGGTACGCCGGCAGGTGCCGAAGGAATTCCTTGTCGGGGTCTCCTGCCATTCGCTGGCAGAGGCGCGCGCCGCCGAAGACGCGGGCGCAGACTATGCGGTTCTGGGACCTATCTTTGAGACGCCTTCCAAGCTCCCCTACGGCCCGCCCCTCGGTTTGGCAAGACTCCGCGAAGTCGCGGCCCGGGTGAAAATCCCGCTCCTCGCCCTGGGTGGGATTACGGTCGAACGGGTGAGCGCTTGCCTGGAAGCCGGGGCGACCGGCATCGCCGGCATTACAATCTTCCAGAACTGCGAGTCGCTGCAAGAGCGGGTTCAGCAGTTGCGCGCGCAGTTCAAGCGCGTCGTCCCTACCGAAGAAAGCCCGCAGCAAAAGAGTTGATGGACTGAGAGCGCGATACCCTTTTGACTTTCAACTCTTAACCTTCGACTTCTCCTTTATCCTTCGCCCATCCAGCTGCCGTAAGGCTTGAGCGTACGCACGTTGTCGCACACGGCCTTGAGGGCCGCGGTGATGGGCACTGCCAGCACCAGCCCGATCCCTCCACACAGCCAGCCACAGAACATCATGGCGATGGTTACAGTCAGGGCATTCAGCTTGACGCGCTGGCCCACCAACTTCGGTGTCAGGAAGTTAATCGCCAGGAAGTGGACGATCACTACCGTCAGGGCGATCGTGAGGAAGGGTTCCAGGCGGTCGAATTGTACGAGCGCGATGAGCATCGGGGGCAGCATGCCCAGGGCTACGCCGATGTAAGGGATCAAGCTCAGCAAGGCGGCGAGCGGCCCCATGAGCAGGGCGTAGCGTAGCCCAATGACCGCGAAGACTGGCGTAATCACGGCGGCGGAGATGAGCGCCACCAGGAGATTGCCCAGCACGTACTCGCGCGCCATCTTGCTGATGCCGCGCAGCACGTTCTCCGCCTGTTGCCGACGCTCCAGCGAAAACAGGTTCAGGGTGGCCGTCCAGATCTGGTTCTTCGAGGTCAGCATGAAGAACACCAGGAAGGGGATGAACATCACGGTGACCGAAAAAGCGTAGACCGACCCGATGCCCCGCAGCAGAAACTGGACCCAGGGGGATTCCTGCTGCACCCGCACCGCGGGCAGGCTGGCGTCGGTACCCGAGGGGAGAATCGAGGAAGTGCTCTGCTGGATGCTCTTGGTGGTCACTTGGATGTGGGCGACGATCTGCCTGATGCGAGCGGCATAGCGCGGCAAGTCGTCCACGAACGCCACGACACGATCGTAAACCAGGTAGATCAGCAGGTAGAGCACCGCCAGGGTCAGCAACACCATCAGCAGCGAGCCCAGCCAGCGCGGCAGGCGCAGACGTTCCAGCAACTTGACGCCCGCATCCAGAACGAAGGCAATAAAAACCGCACAAATCAGGCTGACGACGATGGAACTCGCGTAGTAGATGCAGGCACAAATAATCGCCGCGGCGATGATCCTCAGGCTGGTGGCTGCGGCGGAAGCAGCCGGAGAGAGGTCGGTCTTCGTCTCGGACATGGGCTCAGCTCCCGCCGAGGATTCTAGCCTGCCCGGGGGCCAAATGCCAGTTGTCGTGGCGGGCCCATCCCGGCCGAGGTGAACCCGAGGCCCGAGAGGGTACGCCCGCCGACCGGGGACGCCATTTTCTCCTTGACAGCGAAGGAGGGCTACGGATATAAAAGCATATTTATACGCATTATGTATAATTATTCTCCAGCGCGGAAACGGCATAAGTGAGTAGGCGCGCGACAACCCTGGAAACAGAGGCGGCGACCCGGACGACGGCGGAGGTCGGCGCCCAGGGTACAGTGCGCGTGGCCGTCGCCGGGGCCACCGGCTATGCGGGCGGCGAACTGATTGCCCTGCTGCTTCGCCATCCCTTCGTGCGCGTCGCCCGCTTACTGGCTGACATCCCGGAGCCCTTACCCATCGAGCGGGCGCACACGGCGCTGCGGGGCAAGGCCCTGCCCGTTTGCGAACTGCCGTGCTTCGAAGACCTCGCAGCGGCGGAAGTGGACCTGGTGTTCCTCGCCACGCCGCACAAGGTGGCGCACGATGTCGTGCCCGCGCTCCTCCACCGAGGCTTGCGGGTCATTGACCTGAGCGCGGCCTTCCGTCTCAAGGATTCCCGCGCCTATGCGCGCTGGTACGGCTTCGAACACCTCGCCGGCCGCGCGCTCGCGGAGGCTGTTTATGGCTCACCGGAGTTGAACGCCGCAGAGATTCGCGGGGCGCGCCTGGTGGCCAATCCGGGCTGCTATGCCACTTCCATTATCCTGGCGCTCGCGCCGCTGGTTCGCGCTGGCTGGGCAGACAGGGCGGCGGGCATTGTCTGCGACGCGAAATCGGGGGCGAGTGGCGCAGGTCGGAGCCCCAGCGACGGGCTGCACTTCCCCGAGGTGAATGAGAATCTGCGCGCCTACAGCCTCTTCAATCACCGCCACGTTCCAGAGATGCTTCAGGCCCTCGAACTGGCGGAAGAGAATTTCATCTTCACCCCGCACCTCCTGCCGATCAATCGCGGCATCCTGAGCACCATCTACCTGCGGCTGGCTGCCCACCGCACCCTGGAAGAAGTCATCGCCCTTTACCGGGACTTCTATGCCTGTGCTCCTCTGGTGCGGGTCTATGACCAGGGCCAGTTGCCGGAGATTCAGGCCGTGGCACGCACCAACTTTTTCGACGTGGGCTTGGCCCTCGACTCAGCCACCGATCATCTGATCGTTATTTCGGCTCTCGACAATCTCGGCAAGGGGGCGGCGGGGCAGGCCGTGCAAAACATGAACCTGATGTTCGGATTCGACGAGGAGACGGCCCTGGTATGAAGGTCGTGATCAAAATCGGCGGTCAGCCAGCCGAGGACCCGGGGCTGCGGCGGAACCTGGCTCGGCAGATCGCCTGGCTGTGTCGCGCCGGCCATCACGTGGTGGTAGTGCACGGCGGCGGCAAGCTGCTGACGCAGACTCTCCAGCGTCTAGGCATCCCGACGGAATTTTATGAAGGTTTGCGCGTCACCGATGCGGCCACACGCGACGTCGCGCTAATGGTGCTCGCAGGCATCGTGAACAAGCAGTGGGTTGCGGCCTTGGAAGCGCAGGGCCAGCGGGCCCTGGGGATTTGCGGTGGTGACGCCGGGCTGGTCGCGGCGCGCAAGGTTTCGCTCCGCTCGAACGGGCAGGTCAAAGACCTTGGATTTGTCGGCCGGCCGCAGAAGATCTCGACCGCCGTATTGGAGATGGCGTTTCGGCGGAGGTTCGTTCCGGTGGTGGCCAGCCTGGCGCTCGGTCCCGGTAACGAGTATTTCAACATCAACGCGGATGACCTGGCCGCGGCGCTGGCGACGGCACTGAAGGCTGACCGTCTGCTCTATGTCACCGAAGCGGGTGGCGTCTGGGACGCGGAGCGCCGCCTGCTCTCTGTGGTCAAAGGCAGCGAGATCGGGAGCCTGATTCGCAAGGGCGTCGACCGTGACGGGATGATCCCCAAACTCCGCTCCTGCGCGCGCACTCTCCGCCGCAAGGTGGGCGAGATTGACCTGCTCTCGCCCGCCGCCCCGAACGGTCTCGTGCGCGCCGTGACCACGCGGGACGCCGTCGGCACACGGATTGTGAGACAGGCATGAACTTCGATCAGATCGCGGAAGTCGAGAAGAGGGCTCTTATTCCCACTTACGACCGTCTGCCGATTCTGGCGGTCCGGGGAGAAGGTTGCTACCTCTACGACGACCGGGGAAAGAAGTACCTGGATTTTCTCGGTGGCTTGGCGGTGAACGCGCTTGGCTACGCGCACCCGGAGATTCTGGCGGTGCTCCGGGACGAGTCCGAATCCCTCTTGCATGTCTCGAATTTGCTCTACCACCCTTACCAAGCTCCGCTGGCCGAGAAGCTGGCGCGGCTGGCCGGGCTCGACCGCGTGTTTTTCGCAAACACCGGGACGGAGGCCATCGAGGGCGCCATCAAGCTGGCGCGCGCCTATGCCCGCCAGCGTCATCCCGCTGAGCCTTGTGCGCAGGTGGAGATCCTGGCTGTCGAGAATTCCTTTCACGGGCGGACGCTGGGAGCTTTGGCGGCAACCTGGCCCGAGAAATACCGTAAACCCTTCGAGCCTCTGTTGCCGGGCGTGAAGTTTGTGCGCCTGAACGATGCCGCGCACCTGCGCCAGAGCTTTACGCCGCGCGTCGCCGCCGTGTTGGTGGAAGTGATCCAGGGCGAAGGCGGCGTTGTGGAACTCCAGGAGAATTTCCTGAAATTGGCGGAGGAGCTTTGCCGCGCGCACGACGCTCTCCTGGTCTGCGACGAGATCCAATGCGGCCTGGGGCGCACGGGGCGTTGGTTCGCCTTCCAGAAGCACGGGCTGAAGCCCGACGTCGTGGTGGTGGCGAAGCCCCTGGCAGCCGGCCTGCCTCTTGCTGCCCTTATCGCGCGGGAGGAGGCCTCCGCGGCTTTTTCACCGGGCATGCACGGCTCGACGTTCGGGGGCGGCCCGCTGCAGTGCCGTTTGGCATTAAAGGTTCTGGAGATCCTCGCCCGGCCCGGCTTTCTCGAGCACGTCTGTGAGGTCGGGGCCTATTTTCGCGCGCAACTGGAAAAACTCCGCGACGGCCTGCCGCTGATTCGCGAGGTACGCGGCGAGGGATTGATGGTAGCGGCGGAGCTGGCCGTGCCCGGCAAGTCCGTCGTGCGGCAGGCACTCGAGGCGGGTTTCCTGATGAATTGCACGCAAGAAACAGTATTGCGCTTCTTGCCGCCGCTCATCATCGAGCGGCGGCACGTGGACGACCTGATCGCGGCCTTACGGCCGATTCTCGCCAGCCTATCGCTCGGCGAGAGGAAAGAGGTGACCGCATGACGCCCGTATTGACCCCTACGCTGGAAAAACAGGACACGCTCAGCGTGCCAGACCTGGTCGCGGAGCGCGACCTTACCCGCCGGGATCTGGAGTTGATCTTCCAGCTCGCCGCGCAGGTGAAGGCTTCGCCCGGGTCCTTCGCTCAGGCGCTTCAGGGCAAGCAATTGGCGCTGATTTTCGAGAAGCCCTCGCTGCGCACGCGCGTCACCTTTGAAGTAGGCATGACGAGCATGGGGGGATATGCCATCTACCTCGACCACACCAAGCCGCGCCTGGGCGAACGCGAGTCCATCAAGGACATCGCTCGGAACCTTGAGCGCTGGGTACATGGCATCGTGGCCCGGACCTTCGCCCACGCCTCGGTGCTGGAGCTGGCCGAACATGCCTCCATTCCGGTCATCAATGCGCTGACTGACCTTCTCCACCCTTGCCAGGGGCTGGCGGACTTCTTCACGCTCGGGGAAAAGTTCGGCCGCCTGAGGGGATTGAAGCTGGCGTTCGTCGGCGATGGCAACAACGTCTGCCACTCGCTGCTGATTACGGGGGCGAAACTCGGGGTCTCCGTCAACGTGGCAACCCCGCCGGGGTTTGAGCCCAAAGCGGAAATCGTTGAGGATGCGAAGTCGTTTGCCAGAAAGAGCGGCGCCAAAGTCCAGCTCTTCAACGATGCTCCAGCGGCCGTCGCGGGGGTGCAGGCGGTCTACACGGATGTCTGGGCCAGTATGGGCCAAGAGTATGCGACTCACTTGCGCGCGCAGGTGTTTCCGTCTTTTCGCATCACGGAGGAATTGATGGCGGCCGCCGACCCGGGCGCGGTCTTCATGCACTGCCTTCCGGCCCATCGCGGCCAGGAAGTAACCAATGCGGTGATTGATTCGCCGCAATCGGTGGTCTTTGACCAGGCCGAGAACCGGCTGCATGTGCAAAAGGCGCTGCTGCTGTTGCTGCTCATGCAGAACGGGCGAGTGTAACGGCGGGTTTCAGCCGAACATTGTAAGGGAGCGCCTTCAAGGTGCTCCCGCAAACACCAACTGAAGGGACACAGTGCTGACGATTCGCAAAGCCGAATTGCGCGATGTGCCGGCGCTCTTCAAGATGGTCAGCCACTACGCGCGCCAGCGTGTCATGCTCCCACGGCCGCTGGCGGAACTGTACGAGAACATCTGGGAATTCACGGTCGCGGAAGACAACGGGGGATTGCTGGGCTGCGGCGCCCTCAAGTTCTACAGCGCTGACCTGGGTGAAATCCGTTCGCTCTGCGTGGCGCCCGGCGTTGAGAGCCGCGGTCTGGGCCGCGCGCTCAGCGAACAAATCCTCGACGAGGCTGAACGTTATGGCCTGAAGACCGTTTTC
>JALHUF010000100.1 GCA_022866195.1 Terriglobia bacterium | reverse complement strand
GCCTACGATGTTGACGCTGGCGGCTGCCTGACTCGGCCCCCGGACAGGCTTGGCATCAATGACACGGAAGGCCACTGGGTCATGAATCCAGATCAAGGCGCGGTCATCCGCCACCAAGCCGTATACATTCAGGCATACCGGAAGATTGGGGCGGGCAAGCCTTACCGCTTTCCACTGGTAGGCTGGCCAATCCACGTCGCTCACGAACCTGGCGACCGGCGTGTAGTGACGATAGAGGTTGTACGGCTCGATGTAGTTGTGCCACCACCAATAAAGACCAGTTCCGGCAGCCCCGCTCAGCGCTGTAGCCCACAAACAATCGTGAAAGTGTTTACCCTCCGGATCGACGCCCACCGGACCCTCGATACCTTGCTCGCCAAAAAAGTAAGGTTTGTTGAAACCCTGCATCAAGTGTTCGGTGTCCTGAACGGAGTACTGCGCCGCGTCGTACTTCGCTTCGAAGTACGAATGGCCTTGCACAATATCGATTTGCCGCAAAGCAAACATCTGCCGGTCTCGCCAACTGGTGGTAATGAGATGTCGCCAAGGATCGATTCCTTTCAGGTAGCGAGCCATCTCCCGATGCCATTCCGCATTCGCTCGGGGATCGAAACCCTCGAGGTTGTCCACCTCATTCCACAACTCCCAGGCCACAAGGTTCGTCGTCCAGCCCCACCGTGCCACGCTGTAGCGCAGCCGACGGCGCACCAATTCGCGGGCCTTCGCACTTGTCAGGTAGTCGGCGGGACGGACGCAGGGACCGCCGTTGGCGGCATTGTAGGGATTGCGTGGCCAGCGATGGGCCTGTTGTTGCTGCCACCACACGACCATCTCGAAGGTGATCTGCCAGTAGGAATCCAGCTTTTCGCAGAGCTCCGCCACGTAATCGAGTCGCCAGGCGGAAGCCATATCGTAGCGTCCCAGGCCGGTGACTTGGGTCTCCAAGGGGAAGCCGGTGAAGCTGCCGTCGCCAGGCGCGGCAAGAAGTTTGAGATCGCGCGGCACGTAGTACTCCTGCCAGAGGCGCACGAAGTTGCCGCCTGCCTGCGCCAGCTTGGCGAGGAGCCGGTCGAAGTAGTAAGTGCCCTCTTTGCCTTCATACATGCAGAGATTCTGCCCGATCGGGAAGAAGGGGCGCCCAGACTGGTCCTCCAGGTATTGCCGGTTTCGCGGACTGACACGGATGAAGCCGCGACGCGGCCCGGGAGTAATCTCGAAGCTGAATTCCTTGCTGCGTCTAGTGCTCCCGCTACCCTTCAGCTCGAGCACAAAGCGGTGGGTGCCCACTTCGCCACTCGAAAAATGAACCCGCCACTCCGGCCGCCCCAGGGGTGTCAGTTCTTCCACCCGCTCGACTTCCTGGGCCGCGGGGTCGCGGAGGGAGCGGCGATAATCCTGGAACCAGAAGCCCGGCACCCTGACACTCTAGCCTGAAGGTAAAGTAACCAGGGCGTCGAGTGCGACCAGGTTCGGGTCAAAGGGGTTGTCGGGCACAACCTCCACGGGCAGGGCGATTTCAACCTTTTCATACTGGCGCGCCGTGGGCGTCAGCAGGCGGACTCCGGCGAGGAAGGAGGCTGACCAAGCCGAAGGCCCAAAGGGCGCAAGGGCCAGAAAGAGCGCGGCGCATCGAGCATTTTGTTTGGCTGTCAACACACGCATCAAACCTCCCCGCATCTGCAGCTTCGCGAGATTCCCAGCACACGGTCCCCCAGCGCGGGGCCACGAGTATCTCCTACGGATTCCCCATCATTTCCGGGTAGGTTTTAGCCATGCTCTCGTCTGGTCTGCGGTCCCGCAAGCGGAGGGCACTTTCCGCTCCCGCCAGTTTGAATGCTTGCGACGCCCGCGCGTACTGACCCTTGACTCGAGAGCTTCCCACTTGATGTCGCAGGGGATCGGTTGCGTTCACGAGCCAAACTTCCCGCGGCGCCAAGGCAGCAACCAAATCAGGTAGATCGTAGACTTGCAGAGCTCTGGGAACCATATCTTCCAGCACGCCCCGATGGATACGGGTCAGGACCACTGACTCGTAAGAAACCAGCATGCCTTCGAGGCCCACTTTTCGGAGGCGCTCATCCAGCACGGCAGCATAGAGCATAGGCACCGCACCCGCATCTTTGCCAAATCCATAGATCTGGTCGTGGTCCACATCCGACCGTGCCACGAGGAGATCGATCCCCCGGGTGATGTCCCGAGCCCGCATTCCCACCATGGTCTTTCCGATGAGCAGCGCGGTCATGGCATTGTTGTAATCTCCGAAGTAGCGGTCGAACTCATCGCTGTCGATCTCAGTGCTGACCTTGGTCTCCCCGCAGCCTCTGGCATCGATCGCGAGAACCACAAAGCCGGATTTCACGAGTTGCTCCGCATCGGATGCTGCGGCGTTCTTGCCGCTGCCGTCGACATAAAGGACAGCGGGCTTTTTCGACTTAGCCTGCTCCGGAACGAACAGCAGCGCTGGAATCATGATGCCGGGCTCACTGTCATAAACGAGCTTCTCGATATGGTAGTCGGGGCGAGCGATGGTGCCGTAAGATCTGACCTGGAGTGGAGCCGGCGTGGGTTCGAACCCGCTCATCTTGCGAACGCGGCGACGGATCTCCTCCAGGGGCAAATTCCCTTTCGCTTTTAGCTGTTCCCAGCGCTTTTTGTTCAGGGAGAAGACTGTCTCGCCCCCGCGCGAAGTGGAAACCTGCCCAGTGGGAGTGCACCACAAGTCCTCGGCAGGAACCGGTTCTATTTCCCGCTCCGGCTCGTTATCCTCCACGCCCTTCAGCCAACGGCTGAGCCAGCGGTAAGCAGCCAGGCGACGCGGCTTTGAGTAACCGTGTCCATCATCAGCCTCGAACATGCCCAGTTTCTCTTTCGCCCCCATTGCCGAGTAAGCCCGTTCCGCTTCCGCGTATGTGTGACGTGCTCCGGAAATGGGAAAGAAATCCCGAATGGCGGAAAGGATAAGGTACGGTTTGGGAGCGAAGGCATATAGGAAATCGGGATAATCGAATCCATCCTGCAACCAGAAAGGGAATACCTGCTCAGCGTCCTGGGGCCCGATGGTTTGAAGCATGAGGTGCCAGGACGTGATGTAGCACGAGGGTGCGGCGACATGGATGCGATCGTCGAGCGCCGCCAGATACGCAGTGTGCGTGCCTCCTCCGGAATTGCCGGTGATGCCGATGCGCGTGGGATCAACTTCTGTCCGAGAGAGCAGGTAGTCGAGCGCGCGCATGCCGTCCCAGATGGTGTAGCGGGCCATGTGGTCCCCAACCAGCAAGCACTGGATCCCAACCTCCGTGTGCTCGGTAGTCGAATTGCCCACTTTCGATTCCTGCAAGTCTTCGTCGTAGAATTGGACCCGCTCGCCCTGGCCGATGGGATCCCAAGCCAGGGCGACGAAACCTTTGCTGGCGAGCGAGCCGAGCATTTGCTGCCACACCGGATTGGCTTTGGCGCCCCGCTCGTGTCCGAGTGGATACAGGATCGCAGGGTAGGGCGGGCGGCCGGTCTTAGGAAGGTAAAGGTTGGCCGTTACGTAGAAGCGGGGCTGGCGCTCGAAGACCACCTTCTCAATTCTGTAGGCTTCGCGCTCCAGGACCCCGACGACACGGGCGTTCAAGGGGGTCCTCTCCGGTAAGCCGCCAAGATAGCTGAGCAGGCGCTGGCGGAAGTCAGCCTTTCGTTTGGCAACATCCTCGAGCGTGGAAAGCTGGTGGATCTGACGCTGCCGTTCCGCGAGCATTCGCTCTGCGATGCTCTTCAAGTACGAGGGCAACATCTTGCGGATTTCGCTGAATTCACCTAAGCCGGAAAGGAAATTCAGGGCGTCAGATTCCTGGGCTGAAGCAGGTACAACCAGCAGGAGAGCCAGTATCCATGCCAAGCATAGGGATTTCATTTTCCGCCTCTCAACGACCAGATGTATTTCTTTCGCGTCGCCAGCGTGCCTCTTTGTTTTGCCCTTCGCTGGCGCAAAGGCACCGCGCCCAGATCCGCCACGCACCCCCCCAGCGGCGGTAGGTGTTTTATTCCGTCTCGCGCCCAGGCGAAGACCTGAATTCGTAGGCCCCGAGGTCGAGCCGTCCATCGTCGGGACGAGCCACGTCATTCAGGTGTTGTCGATATTCGCGCGTCGGCTTGACTAAAACCACCTCCCCTTTCCCGTCTACGTAGCGCATCACCTGGACGCCACGGTCGATGCAGCTCGAGCCGCGTCGCAAGCGGAAGTCGCGGGTGATGGGGTCCGCGAATCCCGGGTCAGTGCCCTGGATCGTGTCCGCCAAAGTGGGTGGCAGCGTCGCGCCGCTAGGCAGCCAGTTGTTTGCTCCCGCAACGTTGCTGGCGCCGGCACCGGTCAAAAGAAGCCGGCTGCCATAGAAAACGTTGTTGTACAAGACGGCTTTCACGCGTGGGCTGGACAGGCGAATGAAGCAGGTGGGGGGGCTCGCGGCGATGACGCTGTTGTTGATCATGTAAAGTGTGCCGTCGCGTTCACCGCCGGATTCTGGGCCGAAGTCGATGAACTGGGGGGAGCTACCCTTATTGATGATGAGATTGCCGATCAGCACCGCGTTGCTGTGCGGCGCGCGCGAATCCTTTGAATCCGGGAAGCCGATCTCCTTTG
>JALHUF010000099.1 GCA_022866195.1 Terriglobia bacterium | reverse complement strand
TGCGTTACAGGCGCGCGGCGAGCCGCGCACTGACTAATTGTCCTCCTCACAGTAACCTCGCAATAACGGGGTAGCGGTTGCCCTGAGCAAGTGACGTGAGATATAACTCCAGCATGCAGAACCCCGCCAAAGACCCGGCGCCGACCGGCGACAGTGGCCCAGCACAAAGGCGAACTGAACGCGTAAAGCTCAGCATCCCCATCCGGGTGATGTGCTTTGCAGGGAGTGCCGCTGATTTTGTGGAGGACACCCACACCCTCATGGTCAACCGGGACGGAGCACTCATTGCCTTGAAGCACCGGGTGATTCCCGAAGACACCATTCGGATTATCAATCTGGAAAACTTGCGCGAGGCGGATTTTCGCGTGGTCGGGGAAATGCGCCTGGAAATCCCGGATTACTCCGGGTGGGGAGTGGAATGCCTGGAAAGAGAGCGAACCCTTTGGGACATTGATTTTCCGCCACCGCTCGACCCCGCAGGTTCCAACGCCGGGGCGCTGCTGGAATGCCTGGGCTGTAATAAACAGGGCCTGCTCGTTTTGAGTCTGATTGAAGTGGACCTGCTGGAGTCTGCCGGCATGTTACAGAGACTGTGTCAGCACTGCGGGCAACTTTCAACCTGGACCTATGCGGACCTCACGCGCCGCCCCAAAGACGTACGTGTGCCCATGCAGCCGCCCGTCAAGCCGCAGGTTGGGAAGTGGAATGGTAAGATCGAAAGGCGAATCTATAAACGCATCGGCGTGAAGCTGCGCGCGCTGATTCGCAATGCCAGGGGGGAAGAGGAAATCGCCAAGACCGAAAACCTTTCCAAAGGGGGCCTGGCACTGTGCTTGAAGATGACCCTTTCCCTGGGCGAATTCGTGACGGTCATCTGCCCGTACACCGGCAGTGGGCAGGAGTTTGAACAGAAAGCCGAAGTCCGCTACCGCGCTCCTCATGTCGCGGGGGTGAACTGGTTCTACGGCCTTCGCTATTATGCCAAGTAGAACCAGCAGATTCCCTGCGCCGCACGTAGCGCCGGCATCTTGCCGGCAGATCATGGGGCAGTGCAGTCGCGACAGCCCCGACAGGGCGTCGCGGGAAAGCGAAATCAAAGGGCAAAAATCAAAAGGCAAAAATGAGTTCGCCAGCCTTGTGGCGACAGCCGCCTTGGGTGGCGGCTCCCCGACAAGGTCGGGACAGGCTGCCGCTGCTTTCGGGCAGCCCGCCTCTGGCACGCGGCAAGCCTCGGGAGCAAGCTCCCGAGGAAGAAAGCGGGAGCAGAGACTCCCGCACTCCAAAGCGGGAGCAGAGACTCCCGCACTCCAAAGCGGGAGCAGAGACTCCCGCAGTCCAAGGCGGAAGCAGAGCTTCCGCACTCCAAGGCGGGCGCGGGAAGATCAGCCGGACTAGGAACCAAAGTAGAGCGTGCCCGTATTCACGGGAAAGCCAAGCAGCTTCAGATAGGTAAAGAGCTGCATCTTGTGATGGGAAAGATGCTCGAGGAAAGCGACGGCCATGCGCTCCATCTTTCCTCCCATGCCCCAGGGCGTGGAGACGACCTTGCTCGAGAAATCTCCCTCGCTGATGCCGTCGAGAAACTCGCGCAAAGCGGTCTTATCCTTCGCCAGTTTCTTCAGCGCTTCCTCGACGCCGCACGAGGGGATATTCTCCAGCTTCATCATTTCCCCCATCTGCTCCATGGTGAACGGCCACTGACCGGTAAACGTACAACGCAATTCGGCCTCCATCCCCTCGCCCATGTGGCAGATGACCTGGCCCAAACTCATGAAGTTGGGCTTTGGCCTCCAGTCCAGCTTGTCGGCGGGAACCATCTTGATTAGGGTTTCCGTCGGCCGATAGGCTTCCATCACGCACTGATAGAACTCATTTTTCGTCACGCTTGCACCTCCACTTACTGCCATTAACCAACCGCGTGGGCAAATGCTATCAGAGGGGACCCAGGGTTTCAACGCCCGCTTCCGAGTCGTCGCGCACGCATGCCAGAACCCCGCACGTATGCGCCCCCCAAGGATGAGTCATCTGCTCCCGCCTCGGGCAAATGCCGCAACGTTGAAGAGCGAACGTTGCGCTACAGAGGCAATTACGCAGGCTGCTCGCGCGTGAGGCAATGGAGTGTACCGAGGCCCCAAACGAGGTCTACGGCGTGGATGCCGACCACGGGGCGGTCCGGGAAGAGCTCGGCGAGGATGCCGAGGGCAATGCGGTCCTGGGGGTCGTTAAAGGTGGGCACCAAGACGGCGGCATTCGCGATGTAGAAGTTGGCGTAGCTGGCGGGCACGCGTTGGCCGTCCATATAGAGCGGCGCGGGCATGGGAAGCGGAACCACCTCGACTCTTGACCCATCCTCGAGGCGCAGGTGCTGAAGCCGCTCGCGATTCTCTTCCAGGGGCTCGTAATTGGCGTCGTGGGGATTGTCTTCACGGCAAAGGACCACGGTGCGCGGACCGACGAAGCGGCAAACGTCGTCAACGTGGCCGTGGGTGTCGTCGCCGGCGATGCCTCGCCCCAACCAGAGCACATTCGTCACGCCCAGATAGACGCGCAAAGCAGCTTCGATTTCCTCGCGGCTGAGGCCCGGGTTGCGGACCTGCGTGGTCTGATCGAGCAGGCACTCCTCCGTGGTTATGAGGGTCCCTTGGCCGTTCACGTCGATGCTGCCACCTTCCAGCACGAAGCCTTGACCTTTCACCTTCGTGCGAAACAGGCGGCAGCCAAGCGCGCGGGCGGCACGCTCGGGGACCGCATCATCCTTCTGCCAGTTGGGGTAACGCGCCCAGCCGTTGAAGCGGAAGCGGACAATCGCCACTTTCGCCTGAGCGGAGGCACGGCGGGTGTGGTCCGGAATTTGAGATTTGAGATTTGAGAGCGTTCGCCGCGGAGCGTCGCGGCGAAGGAAGATGGGACCGGAATCGCGCGTCCAGCCGCGGTTGGTAGGAAAGCGGAAGAACTCCACGCGCGCCAGATCCACACCCGCGCGGTTCAGGATGCGACGTGCCTGCGCTTCGTGGGCTTGGGAGTTGACCAGGATGCGCACGATTTCGCCCGGCGCGATCTTGCGGACGATCTCGCCATAGACCCACGGGATGGGCGCGAATTTCCCCGGCCAGTCGGTGCGATTGGAGGGCCAGCCAATCCAGGTAGCCTCGTGGGGCTCCCATTCGGCGGGCAGGCGAAACCCGAGGGCGGCGGGAGAACCTCTGGGAATTGAGTGATTGGAGGATTGAGTCATGGGGCGAATTGTGAATTATGAATTGTGAATTGTGAAAGCAGGGCGGCTCCCCACGTTTCGCACTCAATCAAAGCGTCGGGCAATCGGCCAATCATGCAATCACTCAATGGTTCAATGGCTCAGTTTCTGGTCGAGAAAGCGCTGGCCAAGTCCCGCGTAAGCATCGATGCGGCGGTCCCGCAAGAAAGGCCAGTTACGCCGCACTTCCTCGATGCGGTCAAGGTCAATCTCGCCGAACAGGATTTCCTCTCGGTCCACTGCCGCCTCGGCCAGCACCACGCCAAACGGATCCGA
>JALHUF010000098.1 GCA_022866195.1 Terriglobia bacterium | reverse complement strand
GGTAGCCGTGGGCCGCGCGCCGAACACCCAGGGCATCGGGCTGGAGAAAACGCGCGTGAGACTAGAGCGCGGGTTCGTCAAGGTTGGGCCGTACATGCAGACCGACGAGCCGGGCGTTTACGCCATCGGCGACATCGTCGCGGGAAGCCCGTTGCTGGCGCACGTGGCGTCAATGGAGGGCGTGGTGGCGGTCACGCACGCGGCAGGCAAGCCGGTAGAGCCCATCAACTATCAGCACGTGCCCAACTGCACTTACGGCGAGCCGGAGATTGCCAGCGTGGGACTCAGCGAACGGCAAGCGCGCGAGGCGGGACACAAGGTGAAGGTAGGCAGGTTCCCCTTCGCCGGCAACAGCAAGGCCGGCATCCTGGGCGTGCGCGAGGGCTTCGTGAAGATTGTGAGCGACGAGAAGTACGGCGGGATTTTGGGCGTGCACATGATCGGACCGCGGGTGACCGAATCGATTGCCGAGGCTGTGGTGGCAATGCGCTTGGAAGCGACCGCTGCCGACCTCTCGCATACTATCCACGCCCACCCGACGCTCGCGGAAGCCGTACTCGAAGCCGCCCACGCTGTGGAAGGGAGCGCCATCCACGTGTAGTGCGCCGATCAACCACGTAACGATTCGTGCTCTTTTTGCGCCGTGATGTCTTGACAGAATGTCACCTTGCAGGAGGCGGGAAGTTGGAATTTGTTGACAGAGTTTTGAACCGGTTTACTCAGTGGGAGGCCCGAAAGTTCGGGAAGGGTTGCGCACGTGCGATGCTATTCACTGCCAACGTCATGAGGTACAAGTATGAGGGGCATGCGCCCACGTATGCTTGGCTCGCTCGAAAGGCACTAACGACGCGGTCGAATTGGCGCCAGCTTGACGAGACCCACTTCATATTTGAGGGCAGTGGGCAGAAAATCGAGGTCACCGATGACCTGTCGGTGATAGACGTGGTCCACATCGTGATCGAAGTCGAGATGTCTCACAATCTAACTTCCCTTCCCCCATGGCGCATCCAGCAGCTCAAGAATCTTGCCCACGAAGCCGCTGACGCTTACGTGAGGAAGTGAGGACTGATGTTCCAGCTCTTCAGAAGGAGAAAGACAGAGAAGGAGAAGGCTGAGGCGATTATCCGAGCGCTCCATGTCTATTACGAAACCGCAAGAAGTCGCTATCCAGGGAAACGAGAGATCTTCTATCTCGCGTTGGCATGGGCGATCTATGCCAAGAAACACCACGCAGGGCAGTACAAGGACTACGAGCTGCCGTTCTTGCTTGTTCCTGCACTGGGCGACACAGCCATTTTCTCTTTCCTTCAGCCCCCAGACTCGATACAAGCACTGGCCTATTTTATGGTTCACAAAGAACGGTTACGCGTCGCGACAGAGTATGAAGCGAAGTTCAGCGAAATCATGGGACGTCTCCAGGTGACCGAGTCCCACGTCCTGAAGGAATCAGAGGTTTTGACGAAGTACGTCTTGGCTGAGGGCGCCGCATTAGAGGGAATAACAATCGACGATTTCTAGAAGTTAAGACTCCGGTAACGGTGACCCCTTCATTAAGGTGCTGTGCTGCACAGCAAATCCGGTTTCGGAGTTCTCCACTCGATGCTTTGTCGTGTCCAGCAATTCGGCCTAGTCGAGTACGCTGAGGCCTTTCGTCTTCAAGAGGAGCGCGTCGCCCAGCGCAAGGCCGGCGCGGTCCCCGACACGCTCCTGCTGCTCGAGCATCCGCATGTTTACACGCTGGGGCGCAATGCGAAGCGCGAGCATTTGCTCGTGTCCGACGAGCAGCTCCGCGCGCTGGGAGCCCAACTCTTCGAGACTGACCGCGGCGGCGACATCACTTATCATGGGCCCGGGCAACTGGTCGGCTATCCCATCTTCGACCTGACGCAGCACCGGAGAGATATTGCCTGGTTCATGCGGTCACTCGAAGAAGTTTTCCTCGGCGTCGCCAGGGACTTCGGCATCGCGGCGGAACGGCTCGCGGGCGCGCCGGGCGTTTGGGTGGGAAACGACAAGCTGGTCGCCATGGGCGTCCACATCGCACGCTGGGTGACCTCCCACGGCTTCGCCTTTAATGTGAACACCGACCTCGGCTTTTTCGAGTGGATCGTTCCCTGCGGCCTGCGCGATAAAGGCGTTACGTCGCTGGCAAAGTTGTTGGGACGGCCAGTGCGGATGGAGGAGGCGGGCCAACGCACGATCGACCACTTTGCCACGGTCTTTGGATTTGAAATCGAGTTGGAAAGGTCAACGGTCGAAGGCCGAAAGTAAAGTGTTAAGGCTTTCCCTTCTCGCTTTCAACTTTTGACTTTCGACTTTCAACTGACCAAAGGTTGTTGTGCCAGCGAGGCTCACGCGTCATCAACTCCACGAACTCTACTACCACCTGCGCCTGAACCGGCGCGTGGACGAGCAACTGGTCCACCTCTACCGCCAGGGCAAGGTGGTGGGCGGGGTGTATTCGAGCCTGGGCCAGGAGGCGATTTCCGTGGGCGCGGCCTACGCGCTGGAGGCGCAGGACGTGATCGGCCCTATGATTCGCAACGTGGGCGCGATGCTGGTGCGCGGCTACCGGCCGCGCGACGTCTTCCTGCAATACCTGGCGCGCCAGGACGGCCCCACCGGCGGCCGCGACGCCAATACGCATTTCGGCGCGCTGGCGCTCGGCGTTATCGCGCCCATCAGCATGCTGGGAGAACTGGTGCCGGTGCTGGCGGGGGTCGCGTTGGCCGCCAAGCTGCGCCAGGAAAAGCGCGTGGCGCTCACCTACGTGGGCGACGGCGCCACCAGCACCGGGCAATTCCACGAGGGCCTGAACTTCGCGGCGGTCCAGAAGCTCCCGCTGATCGTCATCGTCGAAAACAACGGCTGGGCTTATTCGACGCCGGTGGAAAAGCAGATGGCCATCCGCGACATCGCCGAGCGCGCGCGGGGTTACGGAATTCCTGCGACGATCGTGGACGGAAATGATGTGCTAAAGGTTTACGCCGCCACGCGACTGGCGGCGGAACGCGCGCGTCGCGGCGAGGGGCCGACTTTCATTGACGCCAAGACGATGCGCATGAAGGGGCACGCGGAGCACGACGACGCGCGCTACATGCCGAAAGAACTGCTGGAAGCGTGGCGCAAGAAAGACCCCATCCTTCGCTTCGAGAAGTACCTTGCACAGAAAAAGCTGATGGTCGCGGAGGAGAAGGCTGCCCTCGATGCCCGCATCGAGAACGAAATCCGCGCGGATGTGGCTTTTGCCGAAGCGAGCCCATTCCCCGCGCCGAACGCCGCGGCTCAGCCCGTCTGGGCGTGACAGAAAGAGTCGAAAGTTGAAAGTCGAAGGTCGAAGAGTCGGAGACTTTAGACTTTCGACTTTTAACTTTCAACTTTTGACTTTGGACCAAGACCCAATGGCTACCCGAACATCGAAGGCGCGCAGCCCCGACGCCGTCACCCTCGAGCGCATGCTCTACTTCCTGAAGCTGACGCGCGAGGCGGAGTGGCGGATCGACCAGGTGCTTTACCGGCAGGGGAAGATTCTGGGCGGGGTTTACGTCGGGCGCGGGCAGGAAGCGATTGCCGTGGGCTCTACCATCCAACTGACCCCGAGCGATGTTGTGGTGCCCACGCACCGCGATTTCTCCGCCTTCCTGATCCGCGGCTTCTCGCTGCGGGAGATGTTCGCGAACTGGCTGGGGCGCGCCAACGGCCCCACGCGCGGGCGCGACGGCTCGCTGCACTTTGGCGACATGCAGCGGGGCGTCGTCGCCATTATTTCGCACCTGGGTTCGTGGTGTCCGGTTGCCTGTGGGGTGGCGATGGCGCTCAAGCGGCGCGGGCAGGGAAACGTGGTTCTGGTTTTCTTTGGCGATGGGACCTCGAGCGAGGGCGATGTCCACGAGGCGATGAACTGGGCGGCGGTGATGAAGCTGCCTGTCATCTTCATGTGCAACAACAACGCTTTCGCCTATTCCACCCCCGCCGAGAAGCAATTTGCGGTGAAGTCGCTCGCGGTGCGCGGCCCCGCCTACGGTATGCCGGGCGTGAGCGTGGACGGGAATGACGTGCTGGCGGTTTATGAAGCTGCCCGGCAGGCCATCGCGCGCGCCCGCGCGGGCCGGGGCCCCAGCCTCATTGAGTGCAAGACGTTTCGCATGGCCGGCCATTCGGCTCACGATGCTGCGGAGTACGTCCCTGAAGGACTTCTCCGCCAGTGGGCCCGCAAGGATCCCATCGCGCGCCTGGAAAAGCTGCTGCTCGCGCGGCGCATCCTTACGCGCGACCGTATACGCGAGATGGAGCAGGCCATCCAGAAGGAAATCGACGAGGCGGTCGCTTTGGCCGAAGCGAGCCCTCTCCCGGAGCCTGCGAGCACTCCGCAAGGCGTCTATTGCGGCACGGACTGTTGGTGGGAGAAGAAGAATTGGGCCATTGAGTGATTGAGAGATTGTGTGAATTAAGAGCCGGCCCGCCAAATGGCCTGTGTTTCGCTCAATTACTCAATCACTCAATCACACAATCGATCAATCGCTAGGTGAGGCAATTATGCCCCTCATGACTTATCTCGATGCCATCCACCAGGGAATCTGGGAGGAGATGGAGCGCGACTCCTCGGTCTTTCTGCTGGGCGAAGATATCGGCGCTTATGGCGGCGCCTTCAAGGTCACGGCCGGGATGCTGGAGAAGTTCGGCCCCGAGCGCGTGATTGATACGCCCATTTCCGAATCGGCCATTATCGGCGCCGCGGTGGGCGCGGCGCTGATGGGCCTGCGGCCGGTGGCGGAGATGCAGTTCATGGACTTCATCGCCTGCGGCTTCGACCAGGTTGTCAACATGGCCGCGAAGATCCACTATCGCTGGGGACCGGCGGTGCCCATGGTGATCCGCGGGCCCGCGGGCGCGGGCGTGCACGGCGGGCCGTTCCATTCCCAGTCGAACGAGATGTGGTTTGTACACACACCCGGACTGAAGGTGGTGATGCCCGCCACCGCCTACGATGCCAAAGGGCTCATCAAGGCCGCCATCCGCGACGATAATCCCGTGATTTTCTTCGAGCACAAGTTCCTCTACCGGCGCATTAAGGACGAAGTGCCGGCGGACGATTATGTGGTGCCGCTGGGCCAGGCGGCGGTGCGGCGCGCGGGAACAGACATCGCGGTCATCACTTATGGCGCCATGGTGTGGACGGCGCTGGAGGCGGCCCTGGAGCTGGAAAAGGAAGGCCTGTCCCTGGAGGTCGTTGACCTGCGGACGCTGTTGCCCTACGATGAGCAAACGGTGCTCGCGAGCGTGCGCAAGTGCAACAAGGTGATTCTGCTGCACGAGGACACGCGCACCGGCGGCATGGCGAGCGAGCTGGCGGCCCTGATCGCCGAACAGGCCTTCGAGGACCTCGACGGGCCCATCGTCCGCGTCACGGCGCCGGACACCCCGGTGCCGTATTCGCCGCCACTCGAAGAATACTTCTTGCCGAATGCGCAGAAAGTGATCGCGGCGGCGAGGAAGC
>JALHUF010000097.1 GCA_022866195.1 Terriglobia bacterium | reverse complement strand
GCCATCGGGATCTTGGCCCCGCTCGGCATCTTCAAAGCCCTCGTTTAGGCCGCGCAGTTTCAGGCGCCTACCAGGACTCTGTCTTTCGACAGAACGAGCCGTCACGTAAGTTGGAGATGCAAGAAGCCAGGAGTCAGGAGTCAGAAGTCGAGCAAGGAAGAGGGATTAACCATTTTCGAACACCAACCGAGTGTCCCCTATTCACTATTCAATACCGGTACCCCCTACCGCCTGCCATCAGCTTGAGGGTTGCTCGGGCGGTGGTGAGGGAGGCTTGGCGCTGGGGGGCGAACCTTTATTTCCGGCGGCAGCTCGCGGAGGCCGAGGTGCATAGCGGCGGCGCTCGGGCGGTGCGGCATTCGTGGTGGGACGCGGCACAGGGCGGAAGATGATCTCGATTTGCGCCTTTTCCATGTCTTCTTTCTTCAGCTCGATGACCTGGTCGAATCCTTCCTGCTTGAGCGCTGCCTTGGCCTGCTCGAACAACTGATATTGGCGCTCGATGACGGGCTGCCCGACGGTCCGCTCGCGTTTCGCATCGTGCGCGAGGCAGGTCTCCAGCGGCACGTCCAGAACCATAACCACGGCCGGCACATGATAACCGCGGGCCAATTCCAGCAGCGCCTGGCGCGCGGGTGGCGTGAGCGCCGTGGAATCCACCACGCAGAGCCGGTTGATGCTCAGCCGCTGCTCGATGAGGCAACGGAGCAGCGCGAAGGCTTGCGCTTGAAAGCGCTGGTCGCGCTCGTCGTCGCACACCAGCGCCCGAGCCTGATCGGAGGAGATGATCTGCGTAGGCCGGAAGTGTCTGGCGGCGAAAGTGGATTTCCCGCACGCCGCGGGCCCGCACAGCACCACCACGGAGGGCCTGATCAGTCGAACTATCTTCTGACCACTATCCTCTCGGGCTTCTTCTTGTTCGGTAGCCATGGTCTTTGTCTCTGACCCCCAGAGGGACCAGAAGGTTTCGTTCTCTGGCCCGGGTGTACCCTGTGTGCCTCCGCCGAGTAGGCGATTATACGCTCCCGCGGGCTCTCTCGGAGGGAGAAATGACAGCCCACCCGCGCCGCCCTGCCCCGACGACGCTCCTAAGCCGCTGGTCTGTCTTTTTCCATGGCCGCGAGCATCTCCTCGTTGGTGGAGAACTTGAGGGCTGGGAGGTTCCTCGCCTTCGCCTGCGCTTCCTCGGCGCGCACCAGCAAGTTCACATCTTCCTTGGTCACGACCCGCAGGCCTTTGCGCTTCAGTTCGCGCCGTATCTCCTCGGGTGTCGCGGCAGTGCGCGGCGCCGCGCCCGCCAGGTATTGCAGCACGGGGTTTGCCCCTTGCTCCGCGTCGTACTTGGCTTTGCCCACCAAGCCCTCGCTGGCCTTGCGCGCCCAGCCCACGACGTAGCAGCCTTCGAGGACTTTGCCCGTCTGCGGGTCGAAGACCTCGTAAGCTGCGCGGTCGGGATCAGTGGCGTCGGGATTGGTCAGATAACCACCCTTCTCGTAAGGCAGACCGAGCGCTGGATCCACCACGTCGCCGATAGCGAAGATCATCGTGTCGTATTCAAGGTCGGTGGTCTGGTCGGTAGCTTTCGCGGCCGTCGTGTCGCCCTTGCGCACCAGGAGGTTCTCCACGACCGTAAGCCTGCAAATCCGGCCCTGGGCATCCACCTTGATGGCAATCGGTGAAGTCAGCAAACGGAAACTCAGCCGGCCCTGGACGGGCCCGCTCACGGGTTTGTTGAGCCACGGGACAGTGGACTCCGGCACCTTGGTGATGTCCTGATCGCAAGCGCGGATGCGCGCTTCGATGCGGTCCAATTCGGCGCGCAGGGTCGCACGGTCCAAGTGCATTTCGATGTGGTCGAACTCCTTCTCGTCGAACTTGACCTCAAACGGGCCGCGGCGCGCGATCACGGTGACTTCCTCCGGCTTCTGCCCCGGCATGTCTTGCAGCAGCCAGCGTGCGATGTCTACCATCACGTTGCCCATGCCAATGATGGCTACGCGCCGCCCGCTGGAGAAATCTCGCGAGGCAAAGGGCGGAAGCTGATTGTAGTAATACACATAATCCTTCGCGGAATACACGCCCTGGGCCTCTTCGCCGGGCAAGCCCAACTTCTTGGTGCCCTGCGCGCCTACCGCGAAAACCATCGCGGCCCGTGATGGGAAGAGTTCGTTGAACATGCGTTGAAGGAGGTTCCCCGTGGAGCGAGGCACGGTATTTGTCATCGGTGCGGGACCAGCGGGGCTTTTTGCCACGCGCAAGATTGCCGCGGCTGGGCATCAG
>JALHUF010000096.1 GCA_022866195.1 Terriglobia bacterium | reverse complement strand
ATCGTGACCGGAGTCTTCGCGGACCAAGACAAGGAGTTGCATCTGGAGCGTCAGGTTCGCGTGTTGTTGCCCGACAAGCTTCCGGACGCCGCTATCTTTCAAAGCACTTATCGCAACCTCAGCAAGAAGCCGGTCCATCTCGACCGGGTTTACAGCCAGCGCCTTCTGCTCGATCGCAGACTGGCCGAGCCTGAGGTGCCCTCTTACGCCTTTGCCTCGTTTCAGGGCGGCGCCTACAAGTGGGGAAACGATTACGCCGTAATCCGCTTGCAGCCCGGCTTCAAGCAGAGCAACTTTCAAGGCGTGGACGACGTGAAAGGCGTCGAAGGCGTGGGGGGCGGCATGCCCTTCATCGACGTCTGGGGCCCCACCATGGGCGTGGCGCTGGCCCATTTGGAGAAGACACCCCAATGGGTCTCGCTGCCGGTTGAGGTTCGACCCGACCAAAGGGTGGAACTGGCCATCACGGAAAGCCCGCTGGCCAAGTTCGGGCAGCAGGAATGGCTCAAGCCGGGCGAGAGTTACCGGACGGTGATGAGCGCGGTGATCTTTCACCATCTCGATTACTACGACCCGCTGCGGATCTACGGCCAGCTTCTCCGCCACCGCGGGATAGCGATTCCGGAAACCTCTCCACCCTCGGCCTACGAGCCCTATTGGAAGAGTTGGGGCTGGGGACGCAATTTCACGGTGGACAAAATCCTGGCCCTGCTGCCTGAGCTCAAATCCTTCGGCATCGGGATCGCCAACCTGGACGACGGCTGGTACGACTACATGGGCGACTGGGAAATCAATCGCTCGCCCGGCAAGTTCCCGCGCGGCGAGCCTGACATGGTGGAGTTCGTGCGCCGAGTCCACCAGGAAGGATTCAAGACAAATATGTGGTGGTACCCGCTGGGCGTCAGTCCGGAAAGCAAATTGGCCAAGGAGCATCCGGAGCTGTTGGTGCAGGACGAAAACGGGAACTACCCGCTGGACATCAGCGATCTGCACCAACTCTGCCCCGCGTACGAACCTGCCCTGCGCCACATCAACGATGTCCTCACGCGCGCCGTGAAGGATTGGGATTTTGACGGCGTCTATACCGATTTTCCGGGATTATCCGCTGTGCCGGCTTGCTTCAACAAAGAGCACCACCATGGGTCACCGCTGGATTCCTTTCAGGCTGTCCCGAAACTCTTCGAGATGATTGCCCGCACGCTTCACGAACTGAAGCCAGACCCCTATAACGAAGTGTGCATCTGCTCTTTGCCGCATTCGCCCTACAACATGCCGTTCTACGACATTGCTAACGCTTCGGACCCGGTCAACACCTTCGAGGTGCGCAGCCGTATCAAGCTGGAAAAGGCGATTCGCGGCGGGACGTTTGCCGTGGGGGATTGCTACCAGGTTCCTATCCACGAGTGGACCGGGGCTTCGGTTCCCGAGTCGTTCGAGAGCGCCCTGGGGACGGGAGCGCAATTGACCACTTTTTACGCGCACCTCGACGACCGCCAGAAGGCCCTCTGGAACCGCTGGTTCCATGAATATCGCGATTTGGGACTCAGCCAGGCGGAGTACGTCAACCTTTATGATTTGGCGTTTGACAAACCCGAGGTGCACGTAATCCGCAAGGGCCAGGAGATGTATTACGGCATCTTCGCCGAAGTGTGGTCGCGACGACGCCCCATCGAGTTGCGTGGCCTGGATAAGGAGAAGACCTACGAGGTCTACGACTACAGCAATCGCCGGGAGCTAGGAACCGTGAAAGGCTCGGAGCCGTACCTGCGGATTGCGTTCAAGGACAGCTTGCTGCTGCGCGTCCGCCCGGCCAAGTAGAGACGGCCCGGCGAGCCGTCTCGGGAGACGTTCCAGCGGAAAGTCTTTGCATCACGCCAAGCTCAGCAGGGCACGGCGGACCATGGTGCGCGTGAGGGAAATCTTGTAGCGGTTGTGGAGGAGGGGAACGCTGCCCTCGACCACAAGTTCCGCCGCTTTGCGGGCGGTGGCTTCATCGAGCGGAGAACCTACCAGGACTTTCTCCGCCTCGACCGCGCGCCACGGAACCGGAGCAACGCCTGAGAGCGCCAACCGGGCCGCGCTAATCTTCCTGCCGTCGAGGACCAGCGAAGCAGCCACGCCCACCAGGGAGAAATCAAAAGACGGCCGTTCCTTGAATTTCAAATAAGTGCTCCGGGTTTCCGACTTTGGGGCGGGAACGCGAATTTGGCCGACGATCTCACCGGGTTCGAGCGCCAGCCCAACGCCCAACTGCTCCATCGGCAAGCGGTAAAGCTTCTCGAGCGCCACCGTGCGCTCGCCCTTCGGGCCAACAATGTGCGCGCTGGCGTCGAGCGCAATGAGAGCCGGCGCGAGGTCCGAGGGATGCGCAAAGAAGCAAGGCCCGCCGCCCAGAATGGCGTGGTAGCGATTCTCTCCGCCCTGGGCGTAGCAGATGGGTCCGCCCTTTTGCAGGCAGGGAAAATCCGGATGGCGGTAGTACCAGCAGCGCGGATGCTGACAGAGATTGCCGCCCACCGTTCCGGAATTGCGGATCTGGACAGAGCCCACCGATTCGGCGGCCTGTGCCAAGGCGCGATAGTTCTTCTGCGCGACGGGGCTTTCCGCCAGGTCAGTGAGCTTGACCAGCGGCCCGAGGCTCAGGCCCTCCGAAGTCTCGCGGATGGCGTCAAGCCCCGGGATGGATTTCAAGTTGACCACCCGCTCCGGGGCATCCACGCGAAACTTCATCCGCCCCAGCAGATCCATCCCGCCGGCCAGGAGGCGGGTCCGCGGCGGGTCCGCGCCCAGCAGCTCGGCGGCTTCTGTGAGAGTCGTGGGGTTGTAAAGGGCAAACTGCTTCATGTCAGGCCTCCTTCTGCGCCTCGAGCGCGTCCAGGACGCGGTCCGGAGAAAGCGGCAGCTCGTAAATGCGCATGCCGAGCGCGTGAGCCACGGCGTTGGCGACCGCCGCGGCTGTCGGCACGGTGGGCGGCTCGCCCAATCCTTTGCCGCCGATGTTGTTCATGGGCGTAATCGGTTCCACGATGATGTTCTCGATTTCCGGCAGCTCGAACGAACTCACCATCTTGTAGTCTTCGAGGTTGGGATTGATGACGCGGCCCTCGGCTTCATCCATGGTCCGGCGCTCGAGCAACGCGTAGCCCAGGCCCATCATCACCCCGCCATTCACCTGGTTCTCGAACATAGCGGGATTGATAGCGCGGCCAGCCTCGTGCACGGCCACAACCTTGACCACGCGTACCTGGCCCGTCTCCGTGTCCACCTCGACCTCGGCAAACTGCGCGCCCCAAAGCGGGAATCCACCGTAAGGCTCCACATTGGGCAGGCGCTCACCCAGGCCCGCCACCGGCGAAGCTCCCAGACGCGCGGTCGCCTGCTTCCACGTCAAGAACCGCTTCGGCTTGGCGCGGGCGAAGATCTTTCCGTCTTCCATGACCACGTCTTCGGGCTTCGCTTTAAGTGCTGGCGCGACGCGCTTGAGCAGTTGCGCTTTGGCATCAGCCGCCGCCGCACGCACCGCCGGCGCGATGGAGAGCGCGGTCACGCTGCCGCCGCTATCGGGCGCAATCAACTCCAGGCTGGTGTCGCCTATCGTGACCTTAACGGCTTCCACGGGCAGGCCCAGCTCCTCGGCGGCCACCATCGCCACCACCGTGCGCGTTCCGGTGCCCAGATCCTGCACGGCTATCGCCGCTTCCGCGCTGCCATCGGAATTAATGGTCACCCGGCAGCGCGCGGGCGGGCCGGAATAGTTCGGCCACACCGCCGTGCCCATGCCAAGGCCCCGCTTGACCGGTGAGGTGGCACGCGGACCTAGTTCACCGCGGCGGCTCCAGCCGATCTT
>JALHUF010000095.1 GCA_022866195.1 Terriglobia bacterium | reverse complement strand
GGGCATGACCTGGCACAATGCCACGACGTTCTGCCGATGGCTGTCGAAGAAAACAGGCAGGCAATACCGTCTGCCGACGGAGGCCGAATGGGAATATGCCTGCCGCGCGGGCACGAAGACGCCCTATGGCTTCGGCGTGACTCCCGGGCAGTTGAGCCAGCATGCCTGGTTCAGACTGAATTCGGAGGACATGCCGCATGCAGTCGCCTTGAAGAAGCCCAATGCTTGGGGCCTGTATGATATGCACGGCAACGTAGCCGAGTGGTGCTTGGACCTTTTCGATCCTAACTTCTACAGGACGTTTATGCCCCTGGTGCCGGCGGAAGTGCCCGTGCTGATCCCCGAGACGCAGCATTACCCCCACGTGGTGCGTGGTGGCTCGTGGGATGATAACGCCCCCTTGCTGCGCTGCGCCGCTCGACGGGCTTCGAAGGAGGCCTGGAACCAGCAGGACCCGCAGCGCCCGCGCAGCATCTGGTGGCTCACGGATGCCACCTTTGTGGGGCTCCGCGTAGTTCGACCGCTGGAGGAGCAGGAGAATCTCAGGAATTTCCGCTCGTTGGTTACGCTCGGCGGAAAATAGGAAGGGCGAGTTCGTGCGGAAGAAGATAATCTTTCTCCTTTTTACTGGTCACGGTTAAGATTTCAACTTGGAATCGGCATAATGGGAGGTCAAGAACATGACTACACCAAACGAGAAGGAGAAGCCCCACCCCACGCGGCGGGAGTTTCTCAAAAGTTCGACCGCGGTGGTGGGAGGAGTGGTGGCGGCGGGCTTGGGCACGATTCCCGCCGTGCACGCCGCCGGGAGCGACGAGATCCGGGTTGGCCTGATCGGCTGTGGCGGCCGAGGCACGGGCGCTGCTGAAGACGCTGTTACCGCTGCCCCCGGCGGCAAGCTGGTCGCGGTGGGGGATGTCTTCAAGGACAGGATCACGAACTGCCTTGCCCAGGTCAAGAAGGCTGCGGCGGACAAAGTGGACGTGCCGGAAGACCGCCAGTTTGTGGGCCTCGACGCCTTCGAGAAAGTGATCGGGAGCGATGTGAACTACATCATCCTGGCCACCCCGCCCGGATTCCGGCCGCAGCACATCAAGGCCGCGGTGGCCGCCGGCAAGCACATCTTCTGCGAAAAGCCGGTGGCTGTGGACGGCCCGGGCATCCGAACCTGCTTCGAAGTCTATGAGCAGGCGAAAGCCAAAGGCCTGGGCATCGGCGTCGGCACGCAGCGTCATCATCAGAACGGTTACGTGGCCACCATGAAGCAGATCCATGCCGGAGCGATCGGCCAGATTGTGGCGGCTCGCGCTTATTGGAACCAGGGACCCATCTGGGTCTTCCCGCGCGAGGCCGGCTGGACCGACCTGGAGTGGCAATTGCGGAACTGGTACTACTTCACCTGGCTGTGTGGCGACCACATCGTCGAGCAGCACGTGCACAACCTGGATGTGGTGAACTGGGCGATGAAAGCCCATCCCGTACGTGCCGTCGGGCTGGGCGGCCGGCAGGCCCGCACCGGGCCGGAATACGGCTGCATTTACGATCACTTCGCCGTGGACTACGAATATGAGAATGGCGTCCACATGATGAGCATGTGCCGGCAAATCCCCAACTGCGCGGACAGCGTCTCGGAAGCCCTGGTCGGCAGCCTGGGGAACTGTCAGCCTGACAAGTACACCATCACCGGTCCGAAGGCCTGGCGCTACCGAGGTGAGAACAACCTCCCTTACGTCCAGGAGCACACGGACCTCATTGCGAGCATCCGGGCCGGCAAGCCGTATAACGAGTTCAAGGAAGTTGTCGAGACCACCCTGACGGCCATCATGGGGCGCATGGCGACGTACACGGGCAAGGCGGTCACTTGGGAGCAGGCGCTGAGTTCCGAAGAAAGCCTGGTGCCCGCCAGCCTCGATTGGAACATGACGCTCCCGGTGGCGCCGGTGCCAATGCCGGGTCAGACCGAGTTGCGCTGAGCGCGGGAAGCGGGCACTCTCGGCGCGCGACATCCTTGGTTCGCCTAATCTCTGCCCCTCGTGGGACAAGCGGTAGACTGTGCGCTGCGCTTCGCATCGAGGAATCTCTGAATCACACCGGAGGTCATCATCATGAATAAGCCGAAGCAAAAGGAGAAACTCGCCCCTTCGCGCCGGGAGTTCCTGAAGAGCTCAGCCGCCGCGGTGGTGGGAGGGACGGTCGCATCCCACCTGGGGTTTGTTCCCGCCGTCTATCCGGCCGGCAGCGATCTGATTAGAGTCGGCCTGATCGGTTGTGGCGGACGCGGCACGGGAGCTGCCACGGATGTTCTCCAGGCCGCTCCGAACGTCAAGCTGGTAGCTATGGGCGATGCCTTCAAGGACCGGCTCGAGACCAGCCGCGCGGAGATCAAGAAGGAAGCCGCCGACAAGATGGATGTGCCCGACGATCGCTGCTTTGTGGGTTTTGACGCCTACGAGAAAGTGCTGGCGAGCGGCGTGGACTACGTCGTCCTGGCCACCCCGCCGGGATTTCGTCCGCTGCACTTGAAGGCCGCCGTGGCCGCTGGCAAGCACGTCTTCGCCGAAAAGCCGGTGGCCGTGGACGGCCCTGGCATCCGCACCTGCCTGGAGGTTTACGAGCAGGCGAAAGCCAAGAACCTTGGCATCGCTTCTGGAACGCAGTATCGCCATAGCACCGGGCATCAGGAAACTATCAAGCGGCTGCACGGCGGGGCCATCGGCCAGGTTGTGGCGGCTCGCGCTTACTTCAACACTGGAGAACTATGGGTGAAGCCTCGCCAGCCAGGCTGGACCGATATGGAGTATCAGATGCGCAACTGGTACTACTTCACCTGGCTGTGCGGCGACCACATCGTCGAGCAGCACGTGCACAACCTGGACATCGTTAACTGGGTCATGCAAGGGCACCCGGTTCGCGCCGTGGGTGTGGGAGGACGTCAGGTGCGGACCGGACCGGATTTCGGCCACATCTACGACCATTTCGTCATTGACTACGAGTACGAAAACGGCGCGCGCATGATGAGTATGTGCCGGCAAATGGCCAACTGCGAGAACAACGTCTCGGAAGGCTTTGCCGGGACCAAGGGCTTTTGCCAGATCCTCCCTTACCGCAAGTTCGCCATCACTGGGGAGAAACCCTGGAGCTTCGACCGCGAGGACAACAAGCCTTACATCCAGGAGCACACTGACCTGATCGAGAGCATCCGCGCGGGCAAGCCCATCAACGAGCTGAAGAACGTCGCCGAGAGTAGTCTGACAGCCATCATGGGGCGCATGGCCGCCTACACCGGCAAGCTGGTCACCTGGGAGCAGGCCCTGAATTCCGAGGAGAGCCTGATGCCGGCCACGCTCGACTGGAACGCTCCACTGCCCGTGCCACCCGTGGCCATGCCCGGGCAGACGGAACTGCGCTGAACGCTGACGGCCGGCTGGGCGTGTCCATTCCGCCGTCACGGTTTCTTGCGCAGGCGGCGCAAGAGGCGCGACTTGTGCTTGGAGTCAAGGCGGGCGGGCCGCACCGTTTGGGTGAGGAGACAGACAATCAGGGTGGCTTCGCGCAGACCCTCACGGCAGTATGGGCAGCCACGCTCGAGGTGCTCGCCGACAGCCGCCGAATCTTTTTCGCTCAGCGTCCCGAGCAGGTAGAGTTCGTAAAGATCTTCTAAATATTGGCAGCCCATGTTCCCGTAACCGCCCGCAGGCGATGCCGAAGGAAGCGCATGCCGGCGCGCAACGCCGCCTGCACCCGGCCCAAGGGCTCCCCGAGCTTCTCCGCGATTTCTGCTTCGGTATAGCCCTCAAAGACGGCTAGCTCCAGAGCGTGCCGCTGAGGCTG
>JALHUF010000094.1 GCA_022866195.1 Terriglobia bacterium | reverse complement strand
TCTTCCTCGGAGCGCTGCTCTGGCTGCGCATCGATCCCACGCAACCCGTCGTGGAAGACCCGCGCATCAGCTCGTAGTGGGGCACGACCGGCCGGTCCGTTTTCCGGTTGGGCCTCCAGGCCCTACTTTCTGAGGCCATCCGATGGTCAAGAGAATTTTCCGGTACATAGCGGTGGGGCTGGTTGTTGCGAGCCTGATTCTCCTCTGGCTTCTCCTGCGCCGGCCTTCCATGCCCACGGCTGAGGCGAGCGCGGAGGCCGCCAAGTCCTTCGACGAGAAGATGGCCCGCCTGGCGCAAGCCCAGGAGCAGCAGGTGCCAGGCGAGATTCGTCTGACTGAGGTGGAGATAAACTCCAAGATTCAGGAAGGCCTCAAGAACAATCCCCCGCCAGCGGGCGCCGTGACCCTGAAAGGGGCAGTGGTGCATCTTGAGGGGGACAAACTCCGGACGATGCTCACCGTCAACGTGAAAGGGATAGAGCTGGTCGTAACCGTGGGCGGGACCCTGGATTTCAGCCAGCACACCGTCCGGCTCATCCCCTCTGAAGTGCGCCTGGGCAGTCTGCCCGTGCCCGCTTCCTTGATGAAGGACCGCATCGATATGCAGATGCAGGTCCCCGCCTCTGTCGCGGCCATGCGCATCGAGAACGGCGAACTGGTCGTCCAGGCTCAGTAGCCTCGGCGCCCGGCAGCACCCTGCCGCGCTGGCCTGCCGGGCCTACCCCGCGCAAACAACGTCTAGGCCCAGGCGGACGTAATCAGGCCGCGCATGAATTCCGCTGCCAACTGCGCGTTCTTCTCGGCAAACTCGACGCCCACCGTTTGCCCCTTCACGACAGGGAGCGGATGGCACAATTCGTACCCGATGTACCCTTGATAGCCGATTTCCCGCATGGCCCGCACGAAAGGTGCGTAGTAAGCTTCGCCTTTCACCTTGCCGTCCGGCCCCCGATCGTATTCACCGCCAAAATGCGACAGCGCCTGCAACGGTCCGACATCCAGGGCTGCCTGACGGATAAGCTCCGGACTTTTGCGGGTCTCGGCCGGCATGATGGGGACGTCAAGCGACACCTTCAGGTAAGGCGAATTGACCTCCTTCACCATGCGCAGCACGTCGTGGTGAGTCTCGATGATGGGGTGGTGGTTTTGCAGCGCCAGCGTCACCCCGGCGTCGCCCGCGTAACGCGCGCACTCGATGAGCCCCTCGCGACACCATCCCCAGGTTTCCTCTGCCGAAAAGGCCAGGTGCGTCGTCTGCCAGATGAGATCGGCAATCGTGTACTTGGCTACCTGCGGATGCTTGGTCACACCCGGCCAGCCGAGAAAGACGCGCAAGGTCTTGGCGCCGAAATCCGCCGTCAGGCGGATCAGGTCCCGCACGTAAGCGACCTGGCATTCGCGGTGTTCCGGAACCGGGCTGCTGAAGTCATTGTTGGCAGCCACCCCGTAAATCTGGATTCCTTCCCCCTCCGCCAGGGAACGCAGCTCCTGGCAGCGGCTCTTGGGCCAGTCGAGCGGATTGCCGTGGGGTCGCTTGCCGTCGATCTCGACGCCGTCGTAACCATATTTCTTGGCCCGCTTGACTACCTCCTCCAGGGGGAGCGCTTCTCCGCGGTACCAAACCCCCAAGAAAGTGATGCTGTAAAGGCCAAGCTTCATCTGGGGACCTTTCTCTTGCGGGTTCAAGCTCGGGGAACCAAAGGCATTCGACTGCAACACCCCTGCCGTAGCCGCCAAGGCCGTGCCCACAAACTGTCTGCGATTCATCTCCATTTTCCCCATACCTGACATACCTCCATGATTCCTGAAGTCTTAATATTGCGCTTTCCTCTTCCGCCGCGAGCGAAATCATACGCTCGCCGCCGTCGCATTTCAAACGCACAAGGCGACGGCGCGGATCGGCGAACCGGAGCCCTGGCGAATCTTGAGCGGCAAAGCTACAAACAGGAAGAAATCCGGGAGCTGCTCCAGGTTCGCGAGGTTTTCGATAATCAACACTCCCTTCTCCAGCACCAGAGGGTGAATCGGATCTTTCGCCAGTGCCGCCGGGGGATCCGGCGAAAGTGTATCCACCCCGAGGGCGGCAACGGACTTTTCGATGAGATACTCCGCCGCGTCTCTGCCCACGCCCGGCCAGTCCGCAAGATACCGCCGGTTGTCGGGGCGGAGGCCCCAATAAGCCGACCAGCCAAAGTCAAACAGCACAATATCGTCCGCCCGAAGAGCGCCGTGCTGTGCCTCCCAGGCGATAACAAAACTCCTGGAAACGTACTCCTTTTCTCTAAAACTCCGGCAATTCAGACGCACACCGCGGCCCATCAAGCGCGTCGGCGGGACTTGGTCAATCGTGACGTGGGCCGGAGGGTTGGCATCGCTGATGAAATGCGCGGGAGCATCCACGTGCGTGCCGTTGTGCTCGTGCATCACGAGTTGATAGCTCAAGGCGCGGTCACCATGCCAATAAGAAGTGTAGAGATTGTGGAAGAATTTGCCGTGCGTCGGATAGTGCGGCATGTGCTCTTCGAGTGTCTGGCTCAAGTCAACCACCCGGGCCTCGCGCAGACTCGCAGTCAGGCTGGAGAGATCGATCATGGTCCAACTCCGTGTGGGAGTGTTGTTACGATTAGCGGCTGGAAGTATAAAGGATGAAGCCTGCCGGCCGAAGCGCAAACGTAGAAGTCAGCAGGCCGCAACTTCGACACAATCTTCCAGGGCCTAGTCTGAGATTGAGCTGGTGATTCTTCTTTGCGAAGCGCGAGCTCCGCTGCCGCTCGGAAGGAACCCCAAGGTACACGCCGGCTTCCTTCGGCGTGATCGCGCAAGTAGGGATGAAATGCCAGGAAAAGAGGGACTATTCGGCAGCGGCAAAGTAGCCCGGCTTCGCCCGGACGGTGAGACCCTTGCGTTTGGCCTCTACGCGGATTGTCCGATAGGTGCCATCCAGCTTATCCTTCTTGGGGCTATAGCCGATACTGTACTGCTCATTCAGCTCGCGCCCGATGGATTCCAGCGATTCGGCAAGCTGCACCAGGCGGGTGGCGGAGTAGATTCCGGTCGCAGCACCCAGGCCCTTGTTCTGCGAGGTGTCGCCGATCTGGCCGTGGGAGAAGTAGCCCGTCCCCAGGTCGGTGCCCGGCGTCTCTTCCCGGGGAAACTCCGCCTTGCCACCCGTCTCCTCCGCCATCTTCGCGAGGATCTTGTTGCCAGGATGTTCGTAACCGAAAGCCACGATCCCGAGGGCATAGACAATGGTCTCGGCCCTGTGCGCCATGGAGATGGCTTCCGCCAGACTGCGTTCGCTCTGCACGTCAATGCCATCGCTTACCACCACCAGGACGCGCCGCATATCCTCCGGCGGGCCCGACTTGAGCATCTTCTCCTTGCACGCAAAGTAGATGGCGTCATAGAGGGCTTTCCCACCGCCCGCCTTCAGGCCGCGGATTTTTTCGTTCAGTAGTTCGGGTTCGTTGGTGAAGTCTTGCACCAGGGAGCTGGTGGCGTCGAAGGTCTGGAGAAAAATCTGGTGCTTGCTGCTCCGGCCCTGGAGCATGTTAAAGACAAATTCGCTGGCCGCGTCTTTTTCGAAATCCAGCGCCCGCCGCGCGCTGTTGCTGGTGTCGAGGATTAAGCCAATCCTGAGGGGGGGCCGCACTTCGCGACTGAAGTAGCGGACGGTCTGCCGCACTCCGTCCTCGTACACCGCAAAGTCCTCCTTGTTGAGGTTGATGACCGGGCGGCCCCGCTTGCCCAACACGGTCACAGGGACGTTGACCACCTCCACCCGCACGCGGATCTTACGAAGATCGGGGGGCTTAGGAGCCTCGGCGGAACCGGCTGCGGGCTGAGAAGCCGCCGCGGCCTGCGCCTCTGCCTTGGGCGGAGTATCCTGAGCGGCGCTCAGCCTCAGGGTCGCAACGAATACCAGTCCCGCCACGGCCAGAGTCGAGACGAAGGTGGCGCAGGTTCGGCGCGAACCAATCCCCGAGAAAGCAGGAAGCGAAGCCTTCGCGAGAGTTGCAGACGGCTCGTTCCTGTTCCCCCCAACCAAGCAGGGAAGGCTGAATGCCAAGTGCTGCACGCCCATGGTCGGTTTCCTTTGGCCCGCAGGGCGCTCCGACGCTCCCACGCTATCTTACCTCAAACCTGCCGCCACTAGTAGCACCCGCTTCGGCGCCGCCCGGGACTGGCTCCCGGGCACCAGCCCGCAGGCCCAACCTCGTCGCACCGCCCGACTGAAGAAAAACGCGCTTGACTTAGGGAAATCGGATAGGCGAAAATCCTTCCACCGTCGCTCCAGGTGTGCGCTCATACTCACACACGGAAATGGGGGTGTTAAACGGTTGGCTGAAGTAAGGCTTCAGGAAGGCGAATCTTTAGAAAACGCTCTCCGCCGTTTTAAGCGGAAGGTTCAACAGGAAGATATCATTAAGGAGATTAAGAAACACTCCTTCTACCTCAAACCCGGGGAAAAGCGCCGAGTCAAGGAAGCTTTGGCTCGCAAGCGAAGCCGAAAGAAGGCCAGGCACGAACAGGAATAAGCCTGCTCCGGTAAGGCGGGGGTGGGAATTAGCGAACGATTGCTTGTTTTCACCCTCCCCCTGGGA
>JALHUF010000093.1 GCA_022866195.1 Terriglobia bacterium | reverse complement strand
AGCTCTCAACTACGAGGCCGTGTTGCGACGCATCGAGGCGGAAGTCAAGCAGGCCTATTTCGACCTCTATTTCACTGACCAGTCGTTTACCACGCTGCGCAAGGACCGCGAGCTTCTGGAAAAGCTCGCGAAGGTTGCGGAGATCCGCTACTCCGTGGGCAAAGCTGTGCAGCAAGACGTGCTGCGGGCGCAGGTCGAGCTCTCCCGGCTGGCGGAAAGGCAGACGCTGCTCGAGCAGACTCGCCAGACGCTCGTAGCCCAACTCAACAGCTTGCGCGACGCCCCGATGGACGCGCCCCTCGGCTCCCCGCTCGAGGTTCGCGCCAGCACCCTCGCTCTTTCTTTCGACGACCTGCTGGCGGCAGCCCAGGCAAGTTTCCCTGTGCTCAAGCGTCAGCAGGCGCTGGTGGAGGCCAATCGCTTCGCGGTGGAGTTGGCGCGGAAAGAGGTCCGTCCGAACTTCACCCTGGGTTACACGTACATGCAGCGCGCGGGCCTGCCTGACATGTACGGCATCACCTTCTCCATCAGCCTGCCGCTGTTCCATCGCGCCAAGCAGGACCAGGCCGTTGCCGAAGCCGCGGCCAACCTGGAATCCGAGCGGCGCATGGAGGCCAACGAGCGGGCCGGGCTCCGCTATCGCGTGAAGCAGGAGTATCTGCAAGCGCAGGCCGCTGACCAACTGCTGAAGCTCTACGCGCAGGGGATTGTGCCGCAATCCACGCTGGCGCTCGAGTCCTCGCTGGCCAGCTACGAGACGGGCACCACGGATTTCCTCACGGTGCTCAGCAATTTCACTACGGTCCTTGACTATGAGCTGGGTTACTGCCAGCAACTGGCGACCCACGAAAAGGCTTTGGCGCGGTTGGAAGAACTGACCGGCCTCAATTTGATTCCATAGCAAGAGGTGCGCAATGAATAACAACAATCGTTCCAAACGCTTCAGACCAGCGCTCGCTGGCGTGGCCCTGATCCTCGGCGGGGCCATCCTGGCATTCTGGCCGCCGGCCAAAGAACGCGTCGCGGAGCTCTTCCGTCGTCCGCCACGCGTGGTGGCCGCCGAGCGCGCGGCGCCGGCCGGCGAACGCAAGATCCTTTACTACGAAGACCCCATGCATCCCTGGTACAGGTCCGACAAGCCGGGGATTGCGCCCGACTGTGGCATGAAGTTGGTGCCCGTTTATGCCCCGGAGACCGCGTCCGCCGCCGCGTCCGCACCCGGCACCGTCGCGATCAGCCCTGCCCGGCAGCAGCTTATGGGAATAACGACGGCGCGCGCGGAGTATCGGTCGCTGGATAAGACGATCCGAACCGTGGGAAACGCAACCCTCGACGAAACACGCCTCGCCCATGTGCATGTGAAGATCACCGGCTGGATTCAGAGGGTATTTGCGGACTACACCTGGCAGCAGGTCAAGAAGGGTGACCCGCTGTTCACCATCTATAGCCCCGACCTGCTGGCGAGCGAGCAGGAGTACCTCCTCGCCCTCAAGGCGGAGCGGGAGTTGGGTGGGAGCGCATTTCGTGAGGTGGCGGCGGGGGGGAAATCGCTTCTGGAGGCTACGCGGCGCCGACTCTCCCTGTGGGACCTGACTGAGGAACAGATCCGTCAACTGGAGGAAACCGGGCAGCCACAACGCGAGGTCACTTTCTACTCTCCCATTTCCGGCTACGTCCTGGAACGGAAGGCCTTCCCCAGCCAATACGTCACTCCGGAGACCGAGATCTACCAACTGGCGGATCTGAGCACCATCTGGGTTCAGGTGGATATCTATGAGTCCGAGATTCCCGACGTCAGCCTGGGACAGGAAGCGACACTCACCGCAGAATCTCTTCCCGGCCTGGCGGTCAAAGGCCGGCTGGTTTACATCTATCCGGAAGTCAGAGCAGACACGCGCACGCTGACGGTGCGGATGGAATTCCCTAACCCCGAGTTGCGGCTCAAGCCGGGCATGTTCGTGAACGTGGAGCTGCGGCGCTCCCTGGGCCGACTGCTTACCGTGCCGGTGGACGCGGTGCTGGATTCGGGGCGGCGCCAAATCGTCTTCGTGGACCGCGGCAACGGGATGTTCGAGCCCCGCGAGGTCCGCCTGGGAGAACGCACGGAGACAGCGGTCGCGATTCTCCGCGGCCTCCGTGCCGGCGAAAAGGTGGTGACGCGCGCCAACTTCCTCCTCGATTACGAGAGCAATCTGCGGCAAGCGATCGCCGGCATGGCGGAAATGCCGGGCATGCAGCCCGCGGCGCCAGCGTCGGAGACGAAACCAAAGGCTCCCCAGGGCGCCGGCGGCACCACCCCGGAGATGCCGGGAATGGACCATCAGGGTCAGGAAATGGCCCCGCCGTCCGCCCCGGCAAAGGGACCGCAGAGTCCGCAGCCGACCGAACACCGCGGCCACGAGCATCAACACTGATCGGCGCGCGCGTGGGGCTTGCCCGGCGCCCAACGTAACGGAAGACCGAGCCCGAAAGAAGGCAACCATGATTCATCGCATCATCGAATTCAGCGCCAGAAACAAGTTCGTCGTCTTCCTGTTCGTGGCGGCGGCGTGCGTGGCAGGCTGGTGGTCGCTCCAGAACGTCCCGCTCGATGCCATTCCCGACCTCTCCGACACGCAGGTCATCATCTACTCACGCTGGGACCGCAGCCCGGACATCATGGAGGACCAAGTCACCTATCCCATCATTACGGCGATGCTGGGCGCGCCGCGGGTTAAGGACATCCGGGGCTTCTCCGATTTCGGATACTCCTATGTGTACGTGATCTTTGACGAGGGTACGGACATCTACTGGGCGCGCTCGCGCACGCTGGAATATCTCTCCAAGGTCACGCCGCGCCTGCCGGCGGGCGTCGAGGTCGAGTTGGGGCCCGATGCCACCTCCATCGGCTGGGTCTTTCAGTATGCGCTGGTGGATACCACGGGTCGTCAGAGCCTGGATGCGCTGCGCTCCTTTCAGGACTGGTACCTGCGCTATTACCTCCAGAGCGTGCCCGGCGTGGCGGAAGTGGCACCGATCGGCGGTTTGGTACGCCAGTACCAGATTGCCGTCGATCCCAATGCGCTGGCGGCGTACAAGATTCCGCTGGAAAAAGTCGTGGAGGCCGTGCGGCGCGGCAATAACGACGTGGGTGGACGGCTGGTGGAATTCAGCGGGCGGGAATACATGGTGCGCGGCCGGGGCTACGCCCGCTCCCTCGGCGACCTGGAACAGATCGCGGTCGGCGTGAACCCGCGCACCGGCACACCCATCCAGGTGAAGGACGTCGGACAGGTCACGCTGGGCCCGGACATCCGGCGGGGCGTCGCGGACCTCGACGGTCACGGTGACGTGGTCGGCGGTGTGGTCATCATGCGCTCCGGCGAAAACGCGCTGAAGGTCATCGAGCGCGTCAAGGCCAAACTCGCGGAGATCCAGCCGTCCCTGCCGCCCGGCGTGAAGATCGTCACCACCTATGACCGCTCAGAGTTGATTCTCCGCGCCATCGACACGCTGAAGCACACGCTCATCGAAGAAGTCAGCATCGTGAGTCTGGTGATTCTTCTCTTCCTCTGGCACATTCCCAGCGCGCTCATCCCGATTCTAACCATCCCCATCACGGTTCTGATTTCGTTCATTCCCATGAAGCAGATCGGGGTGACGTCCAACATCATGTCGCTGGGCGGCATCGCCATTGCCATCGGCGCCATGGTGGATGCGGCGATTGTAGTGGTGGAGCAGACCCATAAGAAGCTGGAGCTATGGGAAGCGGAGGGGCGCAAGCGCGACTATCACGAAGTGGTCGTGGAGGCGGTCAAGGAAGTGGGCCCCGCCAGTTTCTTCTCCTTGCTCGTCATCGCCGTCTCTTTCATGCCCATCTTTACCCTCGAGGCGCAGGAAGGGCGCCTCTTCAAACCGCTCGCCTTCACCAAGAATTTTGCGATGGCCGTTGCCGCCGTGCTGGCCATCACGCTTGACCCGGCCATGCGGCTGCTGTTTACCCACCTGAAGCCTTATCAGTTTCGTCCGCGGTTCTTGCGCTGGATCGCCAACGCCGTTCTGGTGGGCAAAATCCACGGCGAAGAGAAACACCCTATCAGCCGCATCTTGATGCGTCTCTATCATCCTGTGGCGGAGTTGGCGCTGCGCTTCAAGTGGACTGTGGTCTTGGCAGCGGTGGCAGTGGTGGCACTCACGGTGCCGGTCTTTCAGCGTCTGGGTTCCGAGTTCATGCCGCCGCTCAACGAAGGCGTCATCCTCTACATGCCCACCACGCTTCCCGGGATTTCCGTTACCGAATCGGCCCGGCTGCTGCAAATCCAGGACCGAGTGCTGCGAACCTTCCCCGAAGTCGAACGCGTCTTTGGCAAGGCAGGCCGCGCGGAAACCTCGACCGATCCAGCGCCCTTCGCAATGATGGAAACCACGGTGGTGTTGAAGCCTCAGGACCAGTGGCGGAAAAAACCGCAGTGGTATTCGCGCTGGGCCCCGGAGTGGCTGCAAGGACCTTTGCGGCGCGTTTGGCCGGACCGCATCAGTCAGGAAGAGCTGATTGACGAGATGGACCGGGCGCTCAAAATCCCTGGCACCACCAACGCCTGGACCATGCCGATCCGCAATCGCATCGACATGCTCACCACCGGGGTGCGCACGCCCGTGGGCATCAAGATCTATGGGTCAGATCTGCGAGAAATCGAGAGGATCGGGCGGGAGATCGAGCCTGT
>JALHUF010000092.1 GCA_022866195.1 Terriglobia bacterium | reverse complement strand
TGGACCCGTAACGGGCAAGTGTACATTTCCCTCTCAGATGGCACTGGCGACGATTGCTGGAGGGAGCCTGCTGCTCCGGGTGTTGTTGATGCGGAGGTAGACGACTATGATGACGCAATTCCATCCGGCTCCGGGCATGGGAATCACGCTCCCTGGGGTCTGGGCCGTACCGCAGAACCCGATCATGGATGGTGCGGGGCCTGCTCTTGCCGTGATCCCGCACATGAGCGGAATTATGGCCGCGAACTTCCGCGTACCGGAGAATCCGTTGCTCCGCGACATATACGGCTGTGGCGTAGCTGGGCTCTGCGGCGGATTGGGAGAAGCGACGAGCCCCACGGATCTGGTCAGCCAGGTTCTCGGCAAAGTCACTTCGGGTGACTGGACGACCTGGGCTATGGTCGGCGGCGGCGCGATTCTCCTGTTCATGCTGCTCGGGAGCAAGGGCGGCTCGGCGAAGCGCGGAGAAATTGCTGAAGCCCGGGCCCGATACAAGGAACAAGTCGGCAAGATCAGGCGGAAGTACCCGCGCGGGTATCAGCGGATAGGGCGGGCCTTCGAGGCGGCTGCTGAATGATGATGGACGGCCCATTCCGCGTTCCAGTTCCATTTCTGCAACAGCAGGTGGCGGCCGGCAACCTCGTAAGGGGAATCACTGACCGTCTTCACATCCCCTCGTGTGGGGGATGCAGGGAGAGGCAAGACTCTCTCAATCGGATGCTGGTGTTTGGACCCGAGAGGGCCACACCGGAGGGTGAGGGGCGGGCAAAGAATTGGTGGGAGTGGTGAGGTTCAGAGTCTGAAGATGGCGCGACGCAACACAACTCGGCAGCCGGACCTGAAGAAGGTCTATGCTCTGGCGTCTCGCTGTAACGTGTGCGAAGGTCCGATCCTTCCTGGGCAGACGTGGAAGTTCACGCCCGAAGGCGGGAAGGTGCATTACCACTGTGCGCAAAATCCCGTCAGCTTGGACCCGCGGTACTTCCTGCGCTATGGAACCGTGATGGTTCCACCGAAGCGAGCGTCGGCGCATCGCACGCGAACAGCGGCTCCAGTTCAGACACCCATAATTCAACGCTATCACGGCTCCCGGATCTGGGAGGATTCCGAGGGATGGCACACAAGCCTGGACCGTGAGAGCGCATTCGACAGTCTGAAGGACGCGAAGCGGTTTATTGATGCCCAAACCAAGAATCCCAATGGCGCCCCGAACCTCGCATTTGTTGCCGGTCAACTTGCCGAGCAGGCCGCAAGATGGGCCTACCCTGGCATGAAGTACGAGGAGGTCTTCCCGGCCCGCGCCGACGAATACCTGATGGGCCATGCCGGAGTGAAATCGAGCGAGTACCCCATGGTGAGGGCGAAGGCGAAAACGCTATTTGCCAAACTCAGAGTCGGGAAGCATCGGAGGTCCCATGCGGCGTAAGAGCAACACTCTCGCAAAAGTTGCGGGTTTCCTTGCCCTCCCGATCCCGGATGTCGAGCTGCTGGTAGCGAGCATGGCCAACCCCGACTCTGGTATCCGATTCGTGCTTGGGATCAAAAAGCTGGCCAAGGGTGCCCGCAAGGGTATTTCCGAAGTTCAGAGCGTGATCTTCGACAAGCTGAAATGGACCGCCGATGCTGCCTCACAATGGCTGAAGGATCACAACTTCACGAGTGGGGGGAAGGACGAAGGCGCGACGTTCTGGAGATTCAGGCAGAAGGAGCCAAAAGGCTACAAGAGCTTCAAGACGATTATCCCAGGGATGAGCCAAAATCCCGGCACCTTGCGCGGCTTCCGTCTCTACAGCTATCGAGATCGACAGTACCGTGGCGGGCTGTTTGAGACCTGGGAGCAGACCAGCGACTACGGCATCTACATCGGTTTGGCCCCCGGCGAATACGAGGTCCGGCCAGGGACTGGTGAGCGGTACGACAAGATCCGGTTCCCGGATGCGCGCGCGAATACCAACCGCAGCTCTGCCCATGGCAACCCGATGCACACCGTTACCGGGCCTCACGGTACGTTGGTTCGCATTTGGGAGCAGGGCGGCAGATTCTTGAGCACCTTGTGGGTCAACGGGGGCGAGACCATCACAGGGAAACGCGCTACCCACTCCACCTTGGCGGGGGCCAAGCGCTGGGCGGCGAAAGTGATTCAGGGGCACATCGGGTGTGAAGGGTATAGTAATCCCTATCCTGAGGAATCCGGCGGTATCACCCGGTTCACGCTTGGAGAAGGCGGAGGGCGTCTGTTGCAGTACGTTGTGACTGTAGGAGACAGGGTTGTTTTCCAAAGCAACAATCACCACGAGGCCCAGCTCAAACGGGACGCACGGATACTGGATGGGGAGGACACCGTGCTGTGGCACAGGGGAAGACCAGGAGCGTCCTACCTCAAGTCGGTTGAGTACCAGGCCGAGAACCCCACCCCCGGCGAGACCATCCCTGAGTCTCTGAGTGGGCACTTGGCTCTGACCTCCGATCCGTCTTTCCGGGCGCAGCCTCCCGCAATCCAAGCGGCCATGATGACCGGCATGGACTTTGCGGAGCGGCTAAAGAACAATCCCGATTTGGGTGATCTAGAGTTGGCTCTCTCGAGGGCCATAGCGGCTGGAAACAAAACTGAAGCCCGGAAGATTTCCAGGCAGATGACGAAGCGGTTGAAAGAGCTGGATAGGGGGATGAGGCGCAACCCCGGCGGTATTGCGGGGCGTAACAAAATAATGAGAGCCATGTCGGAGTTGGGCATGTCCTCCATGGAAGGTACCACCAACGACCACTATGCCATCCAACTGGCGATGGCGGTAGCGGAACTAGAAGTAGAAACTACTCCTGACGAAGTATTCTCGGCGTTGGCAACATTTGATGCGGCACAGTTTGTGAATCGCCTTCGTAGCAAGGTAGAATCCCTGCCAACTGATGTGGCTGGCTATAAAGTATCGGCGGAAAACGCCCTGTACCAGACTACACAGACGATCAAGCCGTACTACATTGCGGAGGCTTTGGCACATACGGTGTCAGCGCAACACGCGGGCAGGTGGAAAAGCCGCCGTGAACACGCAAAAGCCGTGCTGTCTTTGATCTCAAAACTATCTAGGGGTGGCAGGCGCAACCCCGAACCCCAGGCCGCCGCCCTCTACGAAGACTTCCACGGCAAGCCCCCAGGCGAGACGTTGGAGATTGTCACCGAGAAGCACGAGCACGACTGGCTGGTGCAGCTCGGGGTACTCGTCGAGCTGAAAGTGGCGACGGTCTCCAACCTGGATGCCTTAATTCGCTTTACCGGCAAGGACGCTCCGCAACTCTGCTCGTCGGAAGACGGTCGGCAGCTCTACATCGAAGGCGGAGACCAGGCGCTGGACCTCGAGAAGCTCCGAATGTCCGGGAAGAAGTGGGAGAAGGATTCCATGGTCCTCGGGGTGCTTTATGAGCTGACTTACCAGACCCAGAAGGGCTTCCAACGCTTCAAGCTGACGGACTATTTCCACAAGATGGGCGACGAGTCAGGTGTGCAGCCGTCTCTTCTCTACAGCCCCCGCGACAAGCTGCTCTCGGTCTCGGGTGGCCAATACGAGGTGAAACCCGAAGGAATTGTGAATTGAAATGCCATTTGTATTGAATAAGTATTGCTATCATTCTCGGTTTTCCCCCCCGCTCTACGGCGGGGAATTCAACGCCCCCGTTCGCGGGGGGAAGGAGCAACCATGGCGACAGTAGTGAAGGTTCGCCGCTTGGTGGCCAATCCGCACCGCCGGCCAAAGGCTCAGCGACGGAAGGCACGAGCCAATCCCCGTCACCGCCGCCGCAACCCGGGTCGTCGGAAGCTGTCCGCCAAGCAGGTCAAGTTTTTCGGCACACCCAGGCAGAAGGCCGCGCTCAAGGCCCACCGCCGAAGAGCGGCACTTAAGGCTTCTGCTCCGGTGCATCGGAAAGTACGCGCTCGGCCCCGGAAATCGAATCCGGCCCGCAAGAGGCGTCGTGTCAACCCCGGCCTCATTGTCACATTGGGGGCCGTGAATCCCAGTCCCAGGAGGAAGAAGATCGTGGCTAAGACCCATCGCCGCAGGCGCGCAGTGCGCGCCCCAAATCCGCGGAGAAGGCGTCGGAGCCGGAATCCCAGTCGAGTACTGGGCACGGCTTCCCGTCGTCACCGCAACCGCCGGGTGATCTCTCACCGTCGCCGGCGGAACCCGGAGCTCTTCGGCGCCCGCAGCGCCACCACCATGGCCAAG
>JALHUF010000091.1 GCA_022866195.1 Terriglobia bacterium | reverse complement strand
TCCACCAGCCGCACCGCCGCGTCATCAGAAAGCATCGGTAGGCGCGCGCCCCCCAACCCGATTGCCGTCACGCGCACGCCCGTCTTGCCCAGCACGCGGGTGGGCAATTCACCCTGGCCGTCGCGGGATTCCGCCCGGCTTGCCCTCGGCAGGGCCGCTGCCACCGCTCCACCCAGCATCCCGCCGAGAAACCAGCGACGGCCGCAAAAGAGTCTGTCGCGAGACATCAGACACCTCCCACCCGCAACCGCCCCTGTCTTCGCATCCGGGCACACGGGTCCAACGGCAACACGGGCTAGAACGACGAATACTTCAGCCAGGCGTCCACGATGTCCTTTCCCCGGAAGACCCAGGTGCGGTCATTGAGCCGCTCCACGCCCTCGCGCGGCGCAAAGTCCGGCGTTCCCCGTGGAGTGAACTCCACCTTCACTTCTGCCGGCCCGGTGATTTTGTAAGGCTTGAACTCGCCCAGGCGTTCCATAGCGCGGCGCGCCTTCTCGCGGATCAAGGCGCAGGCCGCCGAATGAGGAAGCGTCAATCCCGCGCCGCGGCTCACCCCGGATTTCACCTCGGCGCACTCGGCTTGCGGGACCAACGCGTGGATCTCTTTGCAGGCCGCAGTGTCCCCGGAGAGCATGATCACCGGAACACCGAAATAGCCGGCGAGCATCACGCGCGCGCCGATTTCTCCCGTGGGTTTGCCGTTGACCCAGATGTTCTGAATCCCTTGCGAACTGTAAGAATGACTGAGGATTCCGTTCTGCGCCCCGGCCATGGCGTGTTGCCCAATGAAAACCACGGCGCTGTAGCCGGGATCCAGTTCACACGTGGGGGAAACGGGGGTACCAGTAAGCAGCCGGGCCTGGGGATGAATGTCCGTGACCGATAAGGTGCGGCTGCCATCGTGCGCATCCCAGACCACCACTTCCGTTGCGCCGCCCTCCAGGAGCCCGCCCACAGCCGCGTTGACTTCGCCGGTGAGCAATTTGCGCGACTCCTCCCAGCGCGGGCACTGGTAGGGAGAGCACTGCGTGTCCGAATCCACGATGCCCGACACGCCCTCCAGGTCAGTTATGACAAAGACTTTCTTGCCCTTGGACGTCTGACCTGCCGCCAAAGACACTAACGACAGCATCACCGCAAACACGAGCAGCGGTACGACTCTCTTCTTGTTTATCATGGTCTGATCCTTCTTCGTGGTTTTTACCTTTCAACCTTCAACCTTTTCTCACTGCCTCTCCGCCTGGATGCCCAGCTCTCGCAATTTTTCCTGCAGGCTTTGGCGATGCAGCCCGATGGCGGCCGCCGTGCGGGTGACGTTGCCGCCATGCTCGCGCAGTTTAGTCTTGATGTAGGCAATCTCAAACTGCCTTTTGGCTTCGCGGTAATCGCCGGCGGCCAGAAACGATGCTGGACCCGCCTCCGGCACCTGCCGGGCGAGAAAATCGGCAGACATATCCTCGTGCTGGAGCACGTCGTCACGACTGATGACGATGGCGCCCTCCAGGACGTTTTTTAATTCCCGCACGTTTCCCTTCCAGTCGCAGGACATCAGCATCGCTAGCGCCTCCCGCGAGACAGTAATCGGCCCCCGCCGATGCTTCGCGGCCAGCATCTGGCAGAATTCTTCAACTAGCAAGGGAATATCCTCCTTATGTTCGCGGAGCGGCGGCAGCTTCAGCAGGACCACACGCAGGCGGTAGTAAAGATCCTCCCGGAAGGTCTGCTTGGCGATCTCCGCCGTCAGGTCTTTGTTGGTGGCGCTCAAGACGCGCACATCCACCTCAAGGGAAGTCGTCGCACCCAGGCGCTCAAACTTGCGCGTTTCGAGAACCCGCAGGAGCCTCGCCTGGGTTGCCAGCGACATGTCGCCCACCTCATCGAGGAAGAGCATGCCGCCGTGGGCCAGCTCGAACTTGCCGCGTTTCTGAGAGGTCGCGCCGGTGAAAGCGCCTTTCTCGTAACCGAAGAGCTCGCTTTCGATGAGGTGTTCGGGGAGCGCGGCGCAGTTGAGCGCCACAAATGGCTTGGCGCCCCGGTTGCTGCGCCGGTGGATTTCCCGCGCCAGCAGTTCTTTGCCCGTGCCGCTCTCACCCTCGATAAGCACCGTCACGTCCGCGGCGGCCACGCGGTCAGCCAGTTCGAAGAGCTGGCGCATCGGCTCGGTGGCGCCAAGCATGGCGCCGAACTGGCCTTCGGAAGTCAGTTGCCGCTTGAGGCGCAGATTTTCTTCCGCCAGGTCCAGGTGATCCAGCGCCTTCTCAACCACCAGCCGCAACTCATCCACCTCGAAAGGCTTGGGCAGATAATCGTAAGCGCCGCTCTTCATCGCCTCGACGGCGATCTTCTCCGAACCGTAGGCCGTAATCATGATGACGGCGGGAGATTTATCCTGGGCCTTCAGTTCCCGGAGGAAATCGAGCCCACTTCCCTCCGGCATCTCGATATCGAGCAGCAGCAGACCGGGGCTCTCAGCGGCGAGGAGGCGGCGCGCGGCCGCGGCACTCTCCGCTTCCAGGACTCGGTAATTGTCTTCCAGCACCCGCCGCATGCCGTAGCGTGCCGTGCTGTCATCGTCCACAATCAGGATGGAATGCATAGGCCACCGGAGATTTACCATTGTCGCTTTTGGACTGCCGATTTTCGATGGACTAATCTCGTGCTTCGCGGCGTTGTGACCCGCGCTACGCTCCTCTGGGTCCGAGATTGTCCGAGAATGAAACGCCAAGTCTCAGATTTCAAATCTAAGCTTTCAGCTCTGACATTCCGGATGTCAGATCAACCGCCGATGCGGAAGTGTACAACGAACCGCGCGCCGACTTGCGGTTCGCCAGGCGGCGGGGATGCACATTCCACTTCCCCGCCGATTTCTTCCAGCCGCCGCGCCACGATGGCGAGTCCCAATCCGGTCCCGCCCGGCCGGGTGGTGAAGAACGGCTGGAAGATCTTCTCTCTCAACTCCGGCGGAATCCCCGATCCCTGATCTTCCACTGTTAGCAGGATGCGTTCGCCCGGCGCTTCCCGGGCCGTCCGGACACGAACCGTCGCGCCGGCGGGGCTGGCCTCCAGCGCGTTGACCACCAGGTTTGAGACGATATCGCTGGCCGCTTCTTCCCCGCCCTCCACCACGCATGGCCCGGCGGGCGCGTCGAATTCCAGGCGCACCTGGCGCCGCTCGGCCTCGGCCCGCGCCAGCGTCAACACCCGGCCAACCACACCCGCCAGGTCAACCGCCCGATCGGTATCCCGCGCCGACTTGGCGTAACGGAGCACCTGAGAGATGTTGTTGTTCAGCCGGTCGATCTCCGAGATCACCAGACGGCAGTCCTGCCGCACGCGCGGCGGCAGGCTCGCGTCTTCCTCCAGCAATTGCACCAGCGTCTTCATCGAGCTCAAGGGGTTTTTTACGTTGTGGGCGATGCGCGTCGCCATTTCACCCAGAAACGCCATCTTG
>JALHUF010000090.1 GCA_022866195.1 Terriglobia bacterium | reverse complement strand
GCCGCGAGCTGCGCCGCCCACTTCGCCAGCTTCGGCCCTTCGAGTCCCGCGGCCCGGACGAGTTCCTGCAAATGTGTGGGCAGGAGCCCGGATTTCCGCAGTTGGGTGCTCAGCCGCTCCGACTTCTCGATGGCGATGGTGCCCACTAGCACCGGCTGGCCGCGCAGGTGATACTCCTTGATCTCCTCGATCACCGCGTTGAACTTCTCGCGCTCGGTGCGATAGACCACGTCCCGGTGCTCGTGCCGAATCAGCGTCCGGTTCGTCGGAATGACGACGACTTCCAGGTTGTAGATCTTCTCGAACTCGGCCGCCTCCGTCTCCGCCGTGCCGGTCATGCCCGCCAGCTTCTTGTACATGCGGAAGTAGTTCTGGAAGGTGATGGTGGCCAGGGTCTGGTTTTCCTGCTCGATCTTGACGCCTTCCTTCGCTTCGACGGCCTGGTGCAGGCCATCCGACCAGCGCCGCCCGGGCATCAAGCGGCCGGTGAACTCATCCACGATGATGACTTCGCCCTCTTTGACCACGTAATCGCGGTCCAGCTTGTAGAGGGTGTGGGCGCGCAGCGCCTGATAAACGTGGTGGATGTAGTCGATGTTGGCGGGGTCGTAGAGGTTCTCCAGCCCCAGGGCCTTCTCGGCCTTGCCGACCCCCGCTTCCGTGAGCGTGGCCTGGCGGTGTTTCTCGTCAATCTCGTAGTCTTCCTTGGGCTGGAGGCGCGGGATGATCTGGTCGATGCGATAGTACTTCTCCGTGGATTCTTCCGAGGCGCCGGAGATGATGAGCGGGGTGCGGGCCTCGTCGATGAGGATGGAGTCCACCTCGTCCACGATGGCGTAGTGGTGGGGGCGCTGCACGCAGTCTACCAGGTCGAACTTCATGTTGTCGCGCAAGTAATCGAAGCCGAATTCATTGTTGGTGCCGTAAGTAACGTCGCACTGATAGGCCTGTTGGCGCTCCTCCTCGTCCAAGTCGTGGACAATCACCCCGACGGTCAAGCCCAGCAGGCGATAGATGGGGCCCATCCAGGCAGCATCGCGCTTGGCCAGGTAATCGTTCACCGTGACCACGTGCACGCCCTTGCCCGCGAGCGCGTTCAGATAGACGGGCAGCGTGGCCACCAGCGTTTTGCCTTCGCCGGTCTTCATTTCCGCGATCTTGCCCTCGTGCAGCACCATGCCGCCAATCAACTGCACGTCGAAGTGGCGCATGTTGATGGTGCGCCGCCCCGCTTCCCGGCAGAGCGCAAAGGCTTCATCGAGCAGGTTGTCGAGAGGTTCACCGTCGGCCAGGCGTTGCTTCAGGCGTTCGGTGCGCTGAGGGAATTCCGCGTCGGGGAGCTGCTCCATCTCCGGCTCGAGGGCATTGATCTCCCCCAGGCGCGCCGACAGCCGCTTCAGCTCGCGCTCGTTCTTCGTCCCGATAATCTTGCCTAGGGCGATTTGTAGGTAATTTCCCATGTCCCTCGGCGCCGGCCCCCAGCCAGGCCCAATTCGTCCATTGTACGGCCCATCTGCGGCCTTGGCAAGAAAGCCGCCCCATTTTGGATTTGTGATTTGTGATTTTGGATTGAAGGCAGAAGTCAGGAGTCAGAAGGGCAGTTAACAGTCGACAGTCCAGAGTGAAGACATCACAACGCACAAGCCAGGTGAACACGACCGACCTGAACCGAGCGCCGAGTCGCCAACCCCGCTCGGCCGGAAGGTCGGCAATGATTAGAGCAATTGCAGGAATCGATCTACATCCAGGCGAGCCTGTTTGAGGATGTGACTGAGGGTAGAGCGTTTGACGGGGCGATGGGCGGGGATGGTGACCTTAAGAAGCTCTTCGCCGATTCGTTTCTGTAAGCGCAAGGGGCTGCCGCGCTGGCGAACCACGGCCCATCCGTCTCTTTGCAGGGTCCGTACAATCTGCGTGTAGGGCAGGCTGGGGACCTTGCTCACAATTCGACCTCTTTTACCACCGCGTTCTCTTCCGCCACCCAGTCGTCTTCCACCGGTTCCAGATACAGGCCGATGGCCTCGCGGATATTGGCCAACGCATCTTCGACGGTCTCGCCCTCGCTGATACACCCGGGCAGAGACGGCACATAGGCTGTAAAACCACCTTGTTCGCTCGGTTCGAGAACCACTTTTACCTTCATCCTGTTACCTCCCGCTTTCGCTGTGACACCAGCTGGGACCAGAGCAAATCATAGACCAGAATCGTTCCCGGTGCCATTGCAGGCACGGACTCTCCGGCCGTGCCTACCCGCCGAAAATCGGCCAGGCGAACGTGGATTCGACCTTGATGCGCCGGCCGGTGCGCTGCGATTCGTGGCAGGCCAGCATGACCTCCAGGAAATGGAAGCCGTGCTCGGCGGTAATCAAGCTTTTCTTTCCTGTGGCCAGGCATTCGGCAATGTAGGAGGCGCCGTACTGCCATTTATAGGGGCCGGGATCGGTGCAGGTGACTTCCAGAGGCGTACTTTCCGTGGTGACGCCGACGCCCACCGGTCCCCAGTCGTAGCCCAGCAGGTGCATGGTGCCCTTGGTACCGACCAGATCAACGGAGCTCATCTTGCGGATTTCGGCGGGCAGATCGTCCCCGGGATACACGAATCCGCACTGCACGTGGGAGAGAACTCCCTTCCCGTGGTCCATGATGAGCATGGTGTTATCGTCGGCGGTCACCTGAATCGTCTTACCGTTGATTTCGCGTGTGGGTGTAACAATGCGGGTCATCCCCACGACTTCTTTCACTGGCCCGAGCAATCCCGAAAGCGTCGCCACGTTGTACACACCGAGATCGAACAGGCAGCCGCCGCCTTTCTGGAAGAACCACTCGGACCACGTCGGGCCGCTGTGGCCGTAAGTGCCGTGGGCGGCCGTGATGCTTCCCAGCTTGCCGCTCGCGATGGTCTCCGCCATGAAGCGGAATTGCGGGCTGGTAACCACGGTGGGAGCGGGCCAGAAACCCACGCCTTGCTTCTTGGCCAGGGCCAGCAGCTCTTTCCCCTGGCGGACAGAGAGCGCCATCGGCTTCTCGGTCCAGACGTTGACCTTGGCTTCCAGCCCCTTCTTGTTCACCGGGTAGTGCGAGGGCATGGAAGTGAGGTTCACGAGGAGGTCGAACTTGGCGCCGGCCAGCATGGCGTCCACGTGCGGATAGACGTTGGGAATATTGAACTGCTGCGCGCGCTGCTGGGCTCGCTCCACGATGATGTCGCAGGCGCTCACAATTTCTATGTAAGGCGAGGAAAGCATGTCGGGAATGTAGGACCCGGAAACGTTTCCGCAGCCAATTACGCCCACCTTGAGGCGCGTGCCAGGAGTCGCAGAACTCTTGCTTGCGACGCTGCGCGCGCTGGCACTTACCCCCGGCGCCAACCCCAGCGTTGCTCCCAGCACGGTGGCATCCTGCAAGAACTCGCGGCGGTTCATTCTCGTTCCCTCCTTTGTTTCATGCGGTGGTCCGAGCAGTGCCGGATGTCGCTTCGCTCAGGCCGTCCAAACGGCGGCGCCTCCGGCGGGAGCATTCTAACTCAAGTGGAGGCCCGTCCGCAGAGCCGCAACGGCGTTTGGGTTCTGATACGCTGATTGACGCCTGCCAGCCGGCGGCGTAGCATCCCGCTTATGAACCTTGCCGAAACGTTGCTCCAGGTCTGGCAACAGGCGCTCGTCGAAGGGAAGGGAGCGGTCGAGCTAGAGGGAGAGCGCCACCGGGTGATGGCCACGCGGGCCAAGAAGCTGCGCGCCGTGGAGTTTAGCTACGGCGCGCAGCGCATTGCCGGCATCGAGCAGAACCCGCAGACCAGTTCACGCTGGGCGGCGCTGGCGCGCGAGGGAAAACGGATCATGCAGTTCAGTTGCGCGCGCCGCTACTTTGCCAACGTCTGCGAAGGCAAGCTGACCCGCTACCCCGCCTGGCGCACCCTCGACCTTCCGGAATGAGGCGCCGCCTGGTCTTTTCCGCGTATTCCTTGTAACCCCCGAG
>JALHUF010000089.1 GCA_022866195.1 Terriglobia bacterium | reverse complement strand
TTGCCGGTCAGCGTCACCACCTGGTGCCTTGCTTCTTGCTTGAGGCGGACGATCCGCTCCAGGCAGCCTCGGCTGTCGGGTCCTCGGTCGATATAGTCGCCGAGGAAGACAAGAACGTCTTGCGGCTCCAAGGTTGGCAGAACCTTCTCCAGAAGATTCTCGAGGGCCAAGCGGTTGCCGTGAATGTCACCGATTGCCACCGTAGCCATGGTTGCCCTTGTTCTCTGACTGTCAAAGGATAGCACCGTCCCCAGTACCTCGTGTGAGGGCGATGCAGGTTCTCTGCCTCGACTGAGTTGCTTTCCCCCGGCAAGGCAGTCATCTCCTCCATCCTCCTCTCACTTACACACTTCAACTTCACAGGGGGGATACGATGTACCTTTCCCATTCCACAATTTTGGGCGGCTTGACTTCATTTGCGGACTCAGGTTAACGTAAGCGATTGACCCTTTGAGGAAATCTCTAGCAGGGAGTGAGGCTTTTGAAACGCACCTTTCAGCCCAACCGACGGCATCGGGCCAAGACGCACGGATTCCGCGTGCGCATGCGAACTCCGGGGGGTCGGAAAGTTCTGAAGCACCGACGCCAGAAGGGCCGCTACCGCCTGACTCCATGATAGCTCCTTCCTTGCCGCAAGCTTTCCCCAAGGCAGCTCGGCTTCTCGGTCGGGGGGAGTTTCGGCGGGTTTACGAGGAGGGGCAGCGCCGGAGCACGTCTTTATGCGCCATCTTCTTCCGACCCAACGGCCTTCCCCGGACCCGGGTGGGCATCACCGCGTCGGGGCGCTTGGGGGGCGCGGTGGTTCGCAACCGGGTGAAGCGACGTCTGCGGGAAGTTTTCCGCCTGCACCGCGCCGCCATTCCGGGGGGATGGGATATCGTCCTGAATCCTCGCGCGGCGGTGGCGAAAGTTCCCTTCCCGACTTTGGTCCGGGAGATCTTGCGGCTTTTCCCCCATCAGGCGCCGCCAGGATTGTCCGGGGGGTCTCGATCGCAATGAAGTCCGCCGCGCTGGCGCTCATCCGCCTTTATCAAACCTGTATCTCCCCGGGACTGCCTTCTTCTTGCCGCTTCTATCCGTCCTGCTCAGCTTATGCTCACGAGGCGGTAGAGAAGTGGGGGACATGGCGAGGGGTGGGAATGGCTTTCCATCGACTCCTCCGCTGCCGGCCTTTTGGCGGACACGGGTACGACCCGGTTCCCTGAAAGGCAGGTGCCAAGGAATCCGGGACTTCGTACCCAGGAGTGAACACCTGGGAGAGGAAATCTGACGCTGTAACTAGAAGGAAACTCTTCCCGAATGGGCGACGACAATAGCAAGCGAGTGGTGCTAGCCTTCGCACTCTCATTTGTGGTGCTGGTGATGTGGTACCGGCTTTTTGCGCCGGCGCCGCCTCCACCCCCCAAGAAGGCTTCTCCTCCCGCGCCAGCCCCCGCCGCGCCGGCCAAGCCCGAGGCGGCTGCGCCGACCCCCGCCACGCCCGTCACACTCCCCGTCCAGCAAGGGAGCGAGGCGGAGGAGATCGTCATTGAGGGAGAATTCTCTCGCGTGACCCTCTCCACGCAAGGTGGGGTGATCAAGAGCTGGGTGTTGAAGAGATACCGGGACGAAAAACAGGCACCCTTGGATGTAGTCAACGGCGCCGCGTGCCAGACCCTTGGGTTTCCGATGAGCCTGACTCTAGCGGATGCCGAGCTTACGAAGAAACTGAACACCGGGCTTTTCGTGGCGACGTCGGCGGGTTCGAAGCTCGCGGCACCGGCCAAGGTCGACCTCACTTACAGCGACGGCAAGATCCAGGTGCGGAAGCGGTTTTCCTTTGGACCAAAGTATGAGGTGCACGCAGAAATCAGCGTTTTCGACGGCCTGCGCTACTTGCCGGTCGAGGTCGCCTGGCCGGGCGGCTTCGGCGATCACTCCCTGCGCGCTGCGATGAAAGAGTCGTTCAGTCACCTCATCTATGGCGCCACCGAGAAAGACGAGAACCTGGCGCAGGCCAAAGTCAAGGAGGACCGCCTTATCCCTGGCCCCTTCCAGTTGGCGGGGATGGGCGATCGCTATTTCGTGAGCATGTTCCTGCCCGACTCCCCGGACCAGATTTCCTTCCGCATCGGCCGGCGCGCTTGGGATCCGCCGGACTGGAAGGAGAAGGAGAAGCCCAAAGAGGCTTTTGCTGCGCTGGCCAGCCAGCAACCGAGACCTCTGGCGTTCCGTTTGTTCGTGGGGCCAAAAGATTTGGATGTGCTGCGGGCCATGAACCCGCCGCTGGATCGCTTGGTGGATTACGGGTGGTTCAGCATTGTGGCCAAGCCACTGTTCTTGGGGCTGCGCTATCTCCACGACCGCTGGACCCACAACTACGGTTGGGCCATCGTGATTCTGACGGTGCTGATCAATTTAGCGATGTTTCCCTTGAAGCTGAAAAGCATCCGCTCGGCTCAGGAGATGCAGCGCATCGCGCCGCTGGTGAAGAGCATCCAGGAAAAGTACAAAGGCTACAAGTTCAACGATCCGCGCAAGCAGCGCATGAACCAGGAGGTCATGAAGCTTTACCAGGAGCACCACATCAACCCCCTCGGCGGCTGTTTGCCCATGGTGGTGCAGTTGCCGTTTCTTTACGGTTTCTACAAGGTGCTCGATCTCTCCATCGAATTGCGGCACGCGCCCTGGTTCGCCTGGATCAAGGATCTCTCGGCCCCGGACCACCTCTACATTCTGCCGACGCTGATGATCATCACCACCTTCATCATGCAGAAGATGACGCCCATGACCACGGCCGATCCGGCCCAGCAGAGAATGATGATGATCATGCCCCTCGTTTTCGGCATCATGTTCTACAGCTTCGCCAGCGGCCTGGTTCTCTACTGGCTGACCGGCACCGTCGTGGGTATTGCCCAGCAGATGTTCATCAACAGGATGATACCCCTCCAGCCGCCGGTCCCTGCTCCGCACAAAACGGCCAGGGCAAAAGAATAAGTTCCTATGGAAGGTCAACCCCCTCCCACACCCGCGCGGTCGGTCGAAAGCTACCTGGGCGCGATCGAAGCCCTGGTGAAGCAATTGGCTCGCACGGGCGGGTTTGAACTCGGCGTTACTATGCGCAAAGCCGCCACGCCGGGGGAGGAGATTGAGACGCCGGAGTTTGTGGTGGATTTCTCGGGGCCCGACGCGGACCTGTTGCTGGAGAAGAACGCCTCGCTGCTCAATGCTTTGGAGTACGTGGTGCTGAAAGCTGTCCGCCTGGAGGAGGACCTTTTCGGGAAGATTACCTTCGACTGTAACGACTGGCGGTGCCTGCGGGCCGAGGAGCTCAAGCTGATGGCCCAGGTGGCGGCGGAGCGTGTGGTCGAAACCGGCGATTCTTTTGCCCTGAGTCCTATGAGCCCGCGCGAGCGGCGCATCATCCACCTGGCCTTAAGAGATCAAGCGGGGGTCCGGACAGTCAGCGAGGGGGCCGGCTCCGAGCGCAAAGTCGTCATCCATCCTGCCTCACCACCGGCGCGCAAGCGATAGGGGCAATTCTGCGCAGCCTTTCTTCTCTGATCGCGGCCTTTCTTGTTGGGGAAACGCCTTTACGGTGCTTCCGCAGGGCGAGAGAATGCGGGAGGGCCATCCCGACGGAGTCGGGACAGGTTCCGGCCCTCCCCTACACCATGACTAATGACGACACCATCGTAGCCATTGCGACACCGCCCGGTCGCGGCGGCATGGGAGTGGTCCGCCTTTCGGGCGAGCGGGCCATGGAAATTGCCACGGGGCTTATTCGCTTCCCGGCGCTGCCGCTTGAGACGCAGCGCGCCACGCTGGGGGAATTCTGCGACCCGCAGTCCGGGCGCACTCTGGACCAAGTGGTTGTCACCTGCTTTCGCCGGCCGCATTCCTATACGGCCGAGGATGTCGTAGAAATCTCCTGCCACGGCGCGCCGGTGGTCTTGAAGTTTCTGGTCGAGTGCTGCCTGAAGCGGGGTGCGCGTGCCGCCGAACCCGGCGAGTTCACCATGCGTGCCTTTCTGAACGGCCGCCTCGACCTGACGCAGGCGGAGGCCATCCGCGACCTCATCGAATCGCGCACGCTCTATCAGGCGCGCGTGGCCGCCCAGCAAATGGAGGGTGCGGTCTCTGCCCGCCTGAAGCCCCACAAGCAAGTCCTCGTGGACTTGATCGCCAGGCTCGAAGCCGGAATCGACTTCGCCGAGGATGATGTTGCGGTGATGGAATGGGAGGAAATCCGCTCGCGGCTGGATGCCCTCCGCGCGGATTTGGGGAGATTGGTCGAAGGTTACGAGTACGGCAGAATCGTTCGCGAAGGGCTGAGCTTAGCCATCGTGGGTCGGCCCAACGTGGGCAAATCAAGCATCTTCAATCGCCTCCTGAACGAGGACCGCGCCATCGTCACTGCCACGCCCGGCACCACGCGCGACCTGGTGGCAGAAAGCGCCAACGTGGGCGGCATTCCCCTGCGATTTGTCGATACCGCGGGTATCCGTGAGGCTCACGACGTGGCTGAGAGGATCGGGGTGGAGAAGACTTTCCAGGCTATTGCCGATTCCGACCTCCGGCTCCTGGTGGTGGACTCGTCGCAACCGTGGACGGAGGAAGATACACGCCTGCTCCGGAAGATGCGGCCCCTCGGCGCGCTGCTGATTGCCTGCAACAAGTCGGATTTGCCGGCGCGCGTCCGGAACGCCGACTTTGAGCCCTTCATCTCACCTGAGGCAGCGGCGACAGCCGCCCCCGTGGAGGTCGTCTGGACGTCGGCCCTCAGCGGCGACGGGCTGCCGCAGCTCAGGGAGAAGATCCTCGCCCTCGCTGCGCCGGCGCGCGACCTCGGCGCCGAGGGAGAGTTCATTACGAACCTTCGGCACCAACAGCTCCTCGGGAACTCGCTCCAGGCGCTCGCCAAAGCGCGGCGCGCCGCCGAGGAGCATGTCCCGCACGAAATGTTGTTGATTGATCTCTACGATGCCCTGCGTCCCCTTGACACCCTCACCGGCGCCACCTACGTCGACGACCTCCTGAATCTAATTTTTTCGACGTTCTGTGTGGGGAAGTAGTGTTTGAGTGCGAAAGCGTAGCTCCGCTGAAGAGCAAGCTTTGGAATCGCGAGCTGCTGCGCAGGAACGAGGAGGGAAACGCCCACTCACCAACGGTGTGTCTACAGGCCAACCTTCCTCAGATAGGAGGCAATTTCCCCGACACGCAGCAGTCTGGCGAGAATTGCGGTCAGCAGGAAACCGGCGCCACTGGCTAGTACCAACACCAGCAAGGCCCTGCCGGTGGTTTGCCAGCCGATGCGGGTCTCGAGCCAGGTGACGAGCTGGAACGTCGCCAAAGCGGCCAAGCCTGAGGCGGCAGTCACTTTCAAAAAGAAGGTCACTAGGCTGCCAGCTTCCTGGTTCGCTGTCCGGCGAATCAACAGAATGAAGAGCAGGATTGTGTAAACGAAAATGCCG
>JALHUF010000088.1 GCA_022866195.1 Terriglobia bacterium | reverse complement strand
TCACGCGCGCCATCGCTGACCAGGCCCGCACCATCCGCATCCCGGTGCACATGATTGAGACCATCAACAAGCTCATCCGCACTTCGCGGCAACTGGTGCAGGAGTATGGCCGCGAGCCCACTTCGGACGAGATCGCCAAGCGCATGGACATCCCGGTGATCAAGGTGCGGAAGGTGTTGAAGATCGCGCAGGAGCCTATCTCGCTCGAGACTCCCATCGGCGAGGAGGAGGATTCGCACCTGGGCGACTTCATTGAGGACCGGGGCGTGATCTCGCCGGCCGAGGCCGTCATCAACATCAACTTGAAAGAACAGACCGAGTCGGTGCTCAAGACCTTGACCCCACGGGAGGAGAAGGTCATCAAGATGCGCTTCGGTCTGGATGACGGCAGCGAGCACACGCTCGAGGAAGTGGGCCAGAGCTTCGCCGTGACCCGCGAACGCATTCGGCAGATCGAGGCCAAGGCCCTGCGGAAGCTCCGCCATCCTTCCCGCAGCCGGAAGCTGCGCGCCTTTCTGGATGCTACCGTGCGCGAATGAAGCACGGAGCGGCAAGGTGATTTGACTTTCTCGGCATTAGGGCTTCACATCGCAAGATCTTCCACAAGATCAGACAGATGAGGCGCGAAGTCTGGCAGGGAAAGAGTGCCCTTACTGCGGTTGTTTGAGCCTGGATGCTGACATACGGCCCTGGCTGGAGCCGCTGCTCCTCTTCGGTGGAGTTGCCCTCTACTTGGCGGGTTGGATCCTGAATTGGATTTAGGGAAGGCCAGTCTCCCCGGCCGCTTTTCGAATCACCCGGTAGCTCTCTCGCCCGCCGATCCTATATTGCCACCCGGAACGTTACTTCCCCCGAGGGACGCAGACATTTTCAGATCGATGCTGGAGAATCACGCCGCTTGGGGAACGAGGCCTGCCTTGGGCGGGTCAAGTCTGCGGGCTACCGTCTGGCCAGGAGGTAACTTGGGGAGTTTCAAAGTGCAGGATTCGGACAGCCACGCCCATTCCGGGCTTATCTGGCTGGGCGGGATCAACCCGGACAACCTCGGCTACACACCGGATTTCAAGGCCCAACTGACGGTTGAGTTCCGGCGGAATGCTCCAAGCCAGGCGGAGGCGCTGGCCGACTTCAAAGGCCGCGCGCCCCCAGAAGTAAGCACCCTTGCAGCTAACGTCGCGCGTCAGACCCTCGATGACCGTCGGGCTTCCGCCACTCGAGGGCATCATTTCGATGCGCACCGGAAGAGCGAGAGTTTGCCGTGGCACCGTCCTGCGCTCCGTAGTGCCCTGGGGTTCTTTCATCGCCTTGGACTTCCTCTTGCGGTTGTGAACTAGGGGATCTTCCTCGGACTTTCGACACGCGGTGTGAAAGCTGAGGGAAAAACCTCTGGCGGGCCGGAACACTATCCCGAGCAGACCCCGGGCACAAGTACTCAATGCGTCAATAAAACCGACGTCATCCTGCTTATCCCCGGCCGGCCTGGGAAGACGCGCCGGCAGGCGCCGGAGATTAGGCCTTCGGGGTAGCCGCCCGCGAGGATGCGGTCCCGGATGCTCCCTTGCTTCGACCCCGCGAGTGGAGTAGGCTGTTCTCCGCTGGCAGCATTTGCTGCCGACATCAACACTGAGGAGGAAATTGTGAGCAGCCCGGTTTCTGTGCCCCCTGAAGCCGAGTCTCCTCCCATGTCTTTCCCCGAGCGCTTTCTAGGTGTTTTCATCTCTCCGGGCCCGACCTTTGAGGACATCGCGCGCCGGCCCGGCTTCATCGCGCCGCTCATCGTGGCGATAGTGTCCGGGCTCGTGATCTTGGAGACGATGATCTTCAAGATCGGGATGGGGCGCATGATTCGCCAGTCGCTCGAGCAAAGCGGCCAGGCGGCGAAAATGAGTGCTGAGCAGTTAGAAAATGCCGTCCGTATGGGTGCGACGATTGGCACGGTCTTCGCCCATGTGGGCGTCTTGGTGTTCGGGCCGGCGATGCTCCTCATCTTGGCGGCCCTGGGTCTTGGGATCCTGGTCCTGATCTATGGCGCGCCAGCCAAATTCAAGGCGGTGTTCTCCGCCACCTGTTACGCCAACCTCGTAAGTGTTTTGGGCGTGCTGATGGGTGTGGCGCTGATCCTGTTTGGCGACCCCGAGCACTTCAACGCGCAGAATCCCATTCCCAGCAACGTGGGTTTCTTCCTGAATCCGCTGGAGACCTCGAAGCCTTTATATTCGCTGGCCGGTTCGGCGGACATCCTTTGGATTTGGACCATGGTTTTGATGGCGATGGGCTGGTCACGCGTTTCGGGCGGCAAAGCGAAGACCCTTCCTGTTTTCCTGGCTCTTGCCGGCATTTGGCTGATATGGGTTCTGGGCAAGATGGGTTTCGCGGCGATATTGGGGTAGCGACGGGCTCTCAGAGTGTGGTTTCGGCCCGCCGCGCGCCCAACGCGGGCGGACTCAGACTGCGGCGGGACAAGCCCAATCTCTTCTTGCCAAGACTCTAACCTTTCCTCTAGGCTTTGAATTACCCATGGGATTGAAGTTTGAGATTGTGGCCCGAGACGCGGGCACGCGGGCGCGCGCCGGGCTGCTCCACACGCCGCACGGTGTGGTGGAGACGCCGACCTTCATGCCTGTGGGCACGGCGGGCACGGTCAAAGGCATGAGCCAGGAGCAACTGGAGAGCCTGGGCGTGCAATTGCTCCTGGCCAACACGTATCATCTTTACCTGCGGCCTGGGCACGAAGTGATTCGCGACCTGGGTGGGCTCCACCGCTTCATGGGCTGGCCGCATCCCCTTCTCACCGACAGCGGCGGCTTCCAGGTAATGAGCCTTAAGGGACTGGGCCGCGTGACTGAAGATGGCGTCTGGTTTCGCTCTCATCTGGACGGCTCTTCCCACTTCCTTACGCCCGAGCGCGCCGTGGAGATTCAACTGGCGCTGGGTGCCGACATCATCATGGCCCTGGACGAGTGTGTGGAGTATCCAGCCAGCCACGAGACTTTGCAGCGCGCCGTGAAGTTGACGGGACGCTGGGCGCGCCGGGCCAAGCACTATTACGAGGAGCAACTTGTTCGGGAAGTCACTCGGGACTCGACGAGCGGAAATAGGAAGTTGGAAGTAGGAAGCAGAGAAACGGAGGAAGTCCAAGAGGGAAGTGCCAATGTCGGCTCAGCGACGGCCGGTGCTCTGTCGCCTACTTCCCATGCGCCACTTCCTGCTTCCGTCCTTTTCGGTCTCGTCCAGGGGGGAACAGACAAGGGCTTGCGTCGCGAGAGCGCGGAGGAGCTTCTGGAAATCGGGTTCGCAGGCTACGCCCTCGGCGGGCTTTCCGTGGGAGAGCCCAAGACAGAGACCTACGAGGTGGCGGAGTTCACGGCCGCTTTGCTTCCTGAGGACAAGCCGCGCTACCTGATGGGCGTGGGGACGCCGGAAGATTTGGTGGAGTGTGTGGCCTGTGGAATTGACCTGTTCGATTGTGTGATGCCGACACGCAACGCCCGCAATGGATGTGTCTTCACCTCGGAAGGGAAGCTGGTCATCAAGAATGCGCGCTACGCGCGGGACGAGCAGCCTTTGGACCCGGCCTGCGCCTGCTCCGTCTGCCGGCGATATTCGCGCGGCTATCTCCGACACCTGTTTGTGGCGGGCGAGATGCTGGCGGGGATGCTGGCCACGCAGCACAACTTGCACTTTTACCTTGACACCATGCGCAAAATCAGGCAGGCTGTGTTGTTCGGCCAGTTGGAAGGGTTGCGTTCTAGGGTGCGCGGGGGGCCTTGAACGGCTTCACTCGTTCCTGAGGCGGTCCCGGACAGCCACACCAACGAACCCTGCTAATCCTGCTTTGGTCGAGTGGGATTTCTCAATTCTAAGCTGAATCCTTACCGTCCGACCTTGATCGAGAGTTTGATAATCAATCCTCTTGTTTTGGCCGCCGATGCCGGTGCGGGTTGGGGCTTGGCCCAACTCCTTCCCTTTGTCCTCATCTTCGGGATCTTCTATTTCCTTCTCATCTTGCCCCAGCAACGGCAGCGACGGAAGGTTCAGGAGATGCTGGCGAACCTCAAGACAGGAGACCGCGTTGTCACCAGCGGAGGAATCTACGGCACCGTCGTCGGATTTCGCGACAGCAGCGTGGTGCAGTTGCAGGTGGCGAGCCAGGTGAAGATTGACGTGGCGCGTTCGGCGATTGCCGCGCTTCAACCTGGAGAGGGCGAAGCCGCAAGCTCATCGGGGCGAGTGGCGGCGAAGGGAGAGGCAACCGGCAAGAGCAAGAAATAACCGGGGCGTAAATGTAGCCCCGGGTCGCCAAGTCTGACCTATGGGAATCAAGATTCGCAACCGAGCCATCATAACCGCCGCGGTGTTTATGCTCTGTGTCCTCGGCATTATCTGCTACCCCGTGGGCGAGCAGGAGTTCATCGGTTTCCCGAGGAACTACCAGCGGCTGAAAGAGAACATCCGCAATCGTATCCGCCTGGGACTGGATCTGAAGGGCGGCACGCACCTGGTGCTTCAGGTCCTGGTTGAAGACGCTGTGAATATCACCAACGATCTGACGCGCGAACGCCTGGGGGATGAGTTGCGGGCCAAGAACATTCCTTACGCGGACGTCCAGAAGATTGACAGCACGCACATTCTCATCAAGGGGATCCCGCAAGAGAAGTCCTCGGACGTGCAGGCGCTGGCCAGCGAGCAGTTCCCCGATTGGGATTTCTCGCGCGAGGCTGGCGACCCCCTGGCACGGCGGCTGACGTTGAAAAACAGCGCAGCGGCGGCGATCCGCAGCCAGGCCCTGGAGCAATCGCGGAATACCATCCGCAACCGCATCGACCAGTTGGGGGTGGCCGAGCCGACCATCGCGGACTACGGCGGCCCCACCGACTACGAACTGGTGGTCCAACTCCCCGGGGTCGACGATCCCGGCCGCGTGAAGGACATCATCCAATCGACGGCCATGCTGACGCTCAAGATTGTCCAGGATGGCCCATATGCGAGTCGGGAGGCGGCGCTGGCGGCGCATGGCGGAATCCTGCCGCCCGACAGCGAGTTGCTGCCCGGCAGGCGGGAATCCGGCAGCGAGGGCCAAGGGGACGAGGCTTGGTACATTCTCAATCGGATCGCGGCGGTTACCGGGCGCGACCTGCGCGATGCTCAGCCCCGGCCGGATGAGAATGGACGGGCCAGCGTCAACTTCAACTTGACGCGGGATGGCGCCGTCCGCTTCGGGCGGGTAACCGGCCAGAACATCGGAAAGCAATTGGCCATCATCCTGGACAATCGCGTCGTTTCAGCGCCTGTGATCCAAGGCCAAATCACGGACAGTGGCCGAATCACCGGGTCGTTTACTTCCCAGCAGGCGTCCGACTTGGCGCTGGTGTTGCGTTCCGGGGCGCTGCCCGCCTCGATTAAGTATCTGGAGGAACGAACCGTGGGGCCGTCTCTCGGAGCTGACTCCATCCGGCATGGCGTGGTTGCCTCAATCGTAGGGTTGGTGGCGGTGATGGGTTTCATGCTTTTCTACTACCGGGGGGCCGGGATCAACGCTAACCTCGCGCTGGTTCTAAACCTGGTCATGCTTATCGCGGCGCTGGCGTACTTTGGGGCGGTGCTCACGCTCCCCGGCATCGCCGGGGTCATCTTGACCGTAGGTATGGGTGTGGACAGTAACGTGCTGATCTTTGAGCGCATCCGCGAGGAATTGCGCATGGGGAAGACCGTAGGCGCGGCGGTGGCCGGTGGCTTCGAGCATGCCTTCGTGACCATTATCGATACACACGTGACGACAATTGTCTTGTCCCTGATCCTCTTTACTTTTGGGACAGGCCCGATTCGAGGCTTTGCGGTAACTTTGACCGTCGGCTTGT
>JALHUF010000087.1 GCA_022866195.1 Terriglobia bacterium | reverse complement strand
TGCCCCGCGCGTGACGGCGCTGGACTACCTGGTGGCCTTAGGTACTCACCAGCCCATGAGCGACGCTCAACTGAGCAAGCTGGTGGGCCGACAGGTGACGAACGGCCAGGTCGGGAAGAGTCATGTCTTCAATCACCGCTGGGACAACCCCGCCAGCTTCGTGACGCTCGGCGTCGTCTCCGCCAGCGAAATCGGCGAACTCACCGGCAGACTGATGACCCAGGACGTTCCCGTCAGGCTCAACAGGCTCATCCTGGATTACGACCAGCTCCTGATCTGCGGACCCGTCTTCCCTCACGAAGTAGTGGGCTTTTCGGGTGGCACCAAGTACTTCTTCCCCGGCATTGCCGGGGCGGAAATCATCAACTTTACCCATTGGCTGGGCGCAGTGATGACCAACTATAAGGTCATCGGCGTCGGCTACACGCCAGTCCGAGCGGTCATCGACCGCGCCACGGCCTTGATTGACCGGCCCTCGGCCTGCTTCGCGTTGGTGGTCACCCACGAGGGCCTGGCCGGACTGTATTTTGGCTCTCCCCAGGAAGCATGGCAGGCCGCCTCCGCGCTCTCGGCCGAGAAGCATATTGTGTACGTGGATAAACCCTTCCGCCGCGTCTTGTCCGTCATGCCCACCATGTACGATGATCTGTGGACGGCGGCGAAAGGCATGTACAAGATGGAGCCCGCCGTGGCGGACGGCGGCGAAGTGGTGATTTACGCTCCCCACGTCACTGAGGTCAGCTATACCCATGGCAAGCTGATTGACGAGATTGGCTATCACTGTCGCGACTACTTCCTGGCTCAGTGGGAGAAGTTCAAAGGATATCCGGGAGGAGTTCTGGCGCACTCCACGCACGTCAAAGGCCTGGGCCGCTACGACCCCGCCACCGGCGTGGAGACCCCCCGCATCCAGGTGACGCTGGCCACAGGCATCCCGCCAGAACGCTGCCGGCGCATCAATCTTGGCTACCTCGATCCGGCGACCGTCAACCTCGAAGATTGGCAGGGCCGCGAGGATGAAGGCATCCTCGTCGTGCCCCGGGCGGGCGAGATGCTCTATCGCGTTAAGCAGCGCCGGCCGGAACCTGTCCCGACAACGTCGGGAGGCCGGCACATGCCAGGCTAAAGCCCGGCGCTACAAGCACAGCACTCATGACCTCGGAGAGTCATCATGCCCAAGAACGTCATCGTCGCTCAGTCCGGCGGGCCGACGCCGGTCATCAACAACACGCTACGAGGCATCCTGGAAGCTTGCCAGGCGATGCCCGACAAGTTCGGCGTCGTGTACGCCGGCTACCACGGCATCGAGGGCGTGCTCCAGGAAGAGTTGCTGAATCTCTCGGACCAACCGGCGGAAGAGATCGCGCTGTTGCGCGTGACGCCAGGGGCGGGCAGCATCGGCACCTGTCGTTACAAGCTCAAGAGCAAGCAGCAGGAGGATTTCAATCGCATCCTCGACGTATTCAAGGCGCACGACATCGGCTACTTCTTCTACATCGGCGGCAACGACTCCATGGACACCGCCCACAAGGTGGCGAAGCTCGCCACGGAGCGCGGCCTCGACCTCGTGGCCGTAGGCGCGCCCAAGACCATTGACAACGACGTCGGCGACAGCGAGTTCAAGCTGATTGACCACACGCCGGGCTACGGCAGCGTGGCTCGCTACTGGGCGCTCTCGATCCAGGGCGCGAACGAGGAGAATGCCGGCTCGTCGCCATCTGACCCGGTGCTCGTTATCCAGGCCATGGGCCGCAAGATCGGTTTTATTCCGGCTGCCGCGCGCCTGGCCGATCCCCAGCGCGAGATGCCGCTCCAGATCTATCTTGCCGAATCCGGCCTGACGCTCGCGGCCATGGCGGACTTCATCAACGACGAGTTGAAGCGCAGCGGGCGTTGTATCGCGGTCGTCAGTGAAGGCTTCGCCGTGGGCAATATCGGCGAGGTAAAAGACAGCTTTGGGCACACGATGTTTTCATCGTCTGGGGCGACGGTCGAGCGGGTTGTAGTGAATTACCTGAACGGGGTTGGCCTGGCGGCCCGAGGCGCGGCGCGCGGCAACCTCCCCGGCACTGACCAGCGCCACAGCATGGTCTACGCTTCGACGGTGGACCTGGAAGAAGCCTACAAGCTGGGTGAGAAGGCGGCGCTGATCGCCGCCCAGGACGGGTCCGGCTACATGAGCACCATCCTGCGCGAGCCGGGAGAGGTTTATAACGTCCGCTATGACAAGGTTCCGCTGGAATTGGTCGCCAACTCGGAGCGCAGTTTTCCCCCGAAGTGGATCACGCCCAATCGCGTCGACGTAACAGATGACTTCGTGCGCTACGCGCGGCCCCTCATCGGCGATTCCTGGCCGACGATTCCGCTTGTTGATGGCCGGCAGCGCTTCGCCCGGCTGCAAAAGCTGTTCGCTACGCAGAAGCTGCTGAATTATGTGCCGGAGGCGTATCGCTAGAGTTGTGCATGTGGCGGCGATTTGGTATCGCCACATAGCACTCGTTGACGCCCAGCCACCCGGTTGAGCGGGGGGCGAGCGAACCGGAACTACTTGCTGGTGTATACTTACCGCATGGGAAGGGGGAGGTATGCGCAACTTGACCGAGCCATCGGCTGCTAGGAGTGCCGAATGAAAACTGCAAAGTTCACGTACTGGCAAGACGGCGACTTTTTTCTGGGGTTCCTGAACGAATACCCCGATTATCAGACGCAGGGGATGTCGAAAGAGGAATTGGTCAACAATCTCAAGGACCTGCTGGCTGATCTCGAATCCGGTGAAATCCCCTATATCCGGAAAGTTGAAGACTTGGTCGTGGCGGATTGAAAAGAAGAGACCTGATCCGGAAGCTGGAAGAAATCGGTTGTGCGCTGGTCCGCCACGGGGCAAGCCACGACTGGTACACCAACCCGAAATCGAAGCAGTCCCAGCCGGTGCCCCGTCACAGTGAGATTCACGAGGGGCTGGCCAAATCCATTATCAAGAAACTCAGCGGAGAATGACGAGCTCTGGTAGTAAGTAGCCACGGCATGCTGTTGATGTCGTGGGTTGTTGGGTGTTATGTGCGTTTGCGAGCCCACGGCATCGCTCTTTCAGAGATGCCTACTGGCTCCCCTCCTTCGTAAGGAGGGGGCCAGGGGGTGGTGGAGGTATCAAACCACCCCTTTGTCCCCTCCTCAACAAGGAGGGGAATCCGTTATGGTTGCAGGTGCTCGGCGAGCCAGATGACGTAGCGGCTGTTACGCCGGCGCACTTCCTGGAGCAAATCCTCTGGCAGCTCGTCGAGCTTTTCTTTGAAGAAGCGGCGGTCGCCGTCGGGCGAGTCAACGTCGCGGCTGCCCACCACGTTGCCCAGCCAGAAGACCAGGAAGAGATTGCCATCCACGCGGCCGCGCGTGGTGTTACCGAGATAGCTTCCCCGCCCCATCTTCACGTACTCGGCAGCGAGTTCGCTCTCCGCACCGAAGGCACCCGCGGCGGCAAAACCATTCGCCCGCTTCACCATGCGATCATAGAGTTGCCGCCAGGGCGACCCGGCGAACTGCTCGTAAAGCACATCGAATAGCTGCAATTGCAGCTCGCCGGAAATCTTGTAATTCACCCGGCCGGCGCTCGCCTTTCCGATTCGGCGCAGCACCTCGGGCTGCTTGCCGCTGCCCGAGTGAATGCTCAAGGTAGCGTCGAAATACCGCGCCACGGCGGCCAGCTCCGACACGCGCGCCGCGAGTTCGTCCAGCGGCTTGCCGCCAAAATCCCTTTGCGCCCGGGACGGCAACTCGTCCCACATCTTGTGCTGGCAGTAATCCCGCAGGCCGATTCCCTTGTCCCCCGCGCTCTGCATCGCCTCCGGGTAAGCTTGGCGTTTCTTGAAGCCGAGATTCGGCGGCACAAGTTGCGCGGGCCGCCCCCGCGCTTTTAACCAGTGCATGTAGAAAAGAAGTTCTTTCGGCGTAGTGAGCGTTTCGGCTTCATCGAGAGAAGGCTCAAAATCGAAGCTGGAGCCAGACTTGACCTGCGCCTTGGCCGCCCGGATCGTATCGAAAAGCTCCTCGTTGAGCTTCAAGCTGCGGCCAAACTTGACCGCCAGGCGCACGATTTCTTCGTTGGTGAAGGCATAGGACGCACCATCCATCCGAAAGGGCCGGGAGAACTCGGCCAGAATCCAGCGCTGCTCCTCTTCAGGAAACAACTGCTGGAATTTCTCCGCCACCACCGAATCGCTCCAGGCTGGCGGATGGCGAAGGTCGGCTGCGAGCTCAAAGAGGCGGGAAGTATCCGTAGTGAATTTCGTGTATCCCGCCGCGTGGCGGATGGCTTCCTTGACGGCTTCCACGGAGCGGCTGACTTCCTGAGGATTGTTCCCGGAGACAATGAAATGGTCAGCTTCCGCCGTGTACCCTTCCCGCCAACCCGCGCGGATGGCCGCCCAAAGGCCCGCATGATAGAGGTGCCGGATAGAAACCCGGGTGTGTCCAGCCGCAGTGGAATTTTCACCGTCCCGCGCGGCCAGCGCCTCATCGGTAGTCATTTCGCGGGTGGCGGAGAGCTGCACTGTGGAGGCCATATTCGCGTGCAGCTTCCCGAGTATTGTGCGATAGGCTTCAAAGACCGCGGGTAGACTGATTTCCGGATGCCGGTTCCCAGCCGC
>JALHUF010000086.1 GCA_022866195.1 Terriglobia bacterium | reverse complement strand
TCGGAAGGCGCAACCATATCAGCACCGGCGCGGGCCTGGGCGAGTGCCGTCCTGGCGAGCAGGTCGAGTGTTGAATCGTTGTCAATCTCGCCGTTTTTCACTGCACCGCAATGCCCGTGGCTCGTGTACTCGCAAAGACAGAGGTCGCAGATGACGAGCAAGCCAGGCACCGCTTGCTTCAGCGCCCGGACCGCGCGCTGCACCACGCCCTCAGGATCGTAGGCGCCCGAACCCACCTCGTCCTTTGTTTCCGGGATGCCAAACAAGATAACGGCGGGAATGCCCAAATCGTAGGCCGCTCTGCACTCGTCCACCAACAGGTCCACCGACCAGCGGTAGTTGCCGGGCATGGATTTGATCTCGTCCTTGACCTTCGAGCCCGGGCAGACAAAAAGCGGATAGATCAGTGAACTTGCCGTCAAGCGCGTCTCCCGGATGAGGGTGCGGATGGCCTCTGACCGCCGCAAGCGACGCGGGCGATGGGTGGGGAATGCCATGGTTTGATCCTTTATCAGTTGTCTGATGTCAGTTGTCCGTGGTCGGTAGCTGAAAAGGCATGGCTCACAACGGACCACAGACTCTCAATAGAGCCGCTCGCGCGGCTTCAAGTTCCCGAACGTACCCACGTTCGCCAGGGACAACGCCACGCGGAACTGATTCTCCCGACGCAGGCCGCCCACGGCGAAGCGCCGGTACTCGAAGTCGAGCGCCAAGCAACCAAAATTATAGCTGACCTGATTGACCACCTGGTGGGCGATTCGCTGGGCGAAGTTGAAGTCGAGACCAAACGCGCCGCTAAAGCCTTTGCGGTTCACGTCCCCGTAGCTCGCTACGGCGCGCAACAAGTGGAAGGAGGGCAGCTTGGAAAGCGGGCCGGTAGGCGCGAGCGGCGTCGAAAGCGCGGCCGTGCGGTTGATGAAGAAGTCGGTGAACGACAAGCCCACAGGGCCGTGGCGCAAGTGGGACGTGATGCCGGCGTTCAGCACGCCTCCGCCGCTGGGACTGATATCAGCGCGCAGTTCCATGTCGTAGTTCGAGAAAGGCGCAAACTTCAGGACTGAGACGACCGGCGATAGCCGTCGTCCCTGCGCAAACGCGAAGCCCGTCAACGAAATGGTGGGGTCAAAGACCACTCTCCTTTGGGGATCAAGCGCCCCGCCGAAAGTGGGGTCAAAGTAGTACTTCTGGGAGAGCCGCCAGGAGATGAGCTCGCGCGCCTGGGGCTTCTCCGTCTGGCCAGGGGAGGCGTCCTTGCGAAACAGCAGCGAGTTGGTGAGGGAGTACTCAACTTCGTTAGTTACGCTGAAGATGTCCACTTGGTCGTAGCGCACGACATCCTGGAGACTTTCCGGGTCGCGCGCTCGAACCAATCGGTAACGGATGTCCGGTTCGATCACGTGTTTGAAGCGCCGCCCCGCGAGCGTCCCGGAGAACACCTTCTCGAATGAAGGTGGCCGAAGATCAACCGAGAACTCGCCCAGAAGCCGATGGAGCGGCTCGCCTGCGGCGCGCAGGCTGGTGCCATACCGTGTCACCCGCAACCCGGCAGAAGGGGTCACGTGAAAACCCAGGAAGGGTTTAGGCCGTAAGGTAACTTCCGGGTGGAAATCGAGACGCTCGGAAAGCTGGGGGGCTTGGAAGCCGGGCTCGGTGCGCCCCACGCCCCCTGCCGACAGATCGAAGGCAAAATAGAGAGGGGACCGGCCTACCTGCTTGTCCATCCCCGAAAACGAGAAGCTGGGAGTCTGCCGAATAATGATCGAATTCCCAGGCTTCCGCTCGGCCGAAAGGAAGTTCTGGTAGCGCGAAGTGTAAACGTTGATGCTGTACGCGTCGAAATTCTTGCTCAGGAAACCCGCCTGGTGGACTTCCCCCGCGACCGCCTGGGTGAAATTGTCAGTGAAGGTCAAGCGGTAGGCCAGCGAGGTGATGTAGTCCACATCCACGACGCCCCGGAAGCCGTACCCCAGGTCACGGGCCTGCCCCACCGCCCGCAGGCTTTGGCCGGGAGCCCGCTGCTCGCGGAGCCGACCGCTGCCCTTATCGTTCACGCCGGAATACTCAACCGTTATGGCGCTCGTGGCGGTGGGGCGGGCGCGGAACCGCCCGTGGCGGGCTAAGCCTCGCACACTGTAATTTTCCACGCCCAGGAGCAAATCGGCACTGGGATTGATGGCCCAGAAAAAACCTCCGCCGATGATGAACCCCTTCTGCGATGAATTGCCCACGTGAGGGAGCAAGAACCCGGTTTGGCGCGGGTTGCGGGCAATGGAGTTAACAGCATAGGGCGAATAAAAGACAGGCACCCGCAGCAGCCGGAAAGAGGCCCCCTGGGTGACAACCTTGTCTCCTACCTCGATGCGGGCCCGCCGGGCGCCCATCGACCAGCCCTTTTCCTCGCATTGGCACGTGGTTAGCCGGCCATGCTCGACTACATACGTAGATTCTCCTCGCCGCTCAACTCTCTTGCCACGCAAATAAAACGGGTTCTCGTTGATCAACATGCGGGGACGCGGCGTAATCCGGGCGTGGATAGTCCCCCGGCCGTTCGCAAACCACCCCAGGCCCGTTTCCACGTTATAGAACGCCTCATCCGCTTCCAAGTAACCTTCCGGATCCGCAAAGGTCACGTGCCCTCGTGCCACAACATCCCCGGTGGAATCGTTGAAACTAACCTCGTCAGCCGTGAGCTTCATTTTCTGGTAGGTGATTTCCACATGACCGCGCAGGTCATACGTTTCTTTCACCCTCTCCTGAGAATCGGCACGAATGCTGACGGTGGACTGGAGGTCCTGAAGGCCGGGAGGAATTCCCGGCAGTTGCTGCGCTGGTGAAGCAGAGGTGGCACTCGTGAGGAGTATCAGCAAGGCTGACGCTGCCCTGTGCCGTGATAGTCCAGCAAGCCGCAACTGGAGAGAAGCGCGAACCATAGGCACGCGAGGAAGGTTCATTCTACTCGAAAGCACTTTGTTCCATCGAACAGTTTTGCTATGATGCAACGGGGGGCGGTGATCGCTGCCTGGAGGTTTCTAACAGCCCGGTGAAGTGCCCCAAGTGCGGATTCGTCAGTTTTCCTGGACTTCCCCAGTGCAAGAAGTGCGGCCATTCGTTTGTCCCGGCCAAAGGCAAGGAGGCCTCGCCGTCCATTCTCTCCCTGTTTTCGGGGACGCCTTCAGCCCGCGCTCCGAGCGCTGCTCCACCTCCTCCAGAGGAGTCTCCACCCCAAGCCCAGATGGGGCCCGCCGGGCAGCCTGCTGAGGCGCCCGAGCGAGAACCTCAGCCAGCCGCCGTGACTCAGGCTCCTGCCACCGCAGAGGTCCGCCCCGCAGAACGCGGGCGGCCTTGGCGCGAAGAGCTCAGCGAACGGGTGGAGGACTTCCGCCGCCGACGCGCTCGTCTGCGCGGGGACTTCGATCCCAGCACCAACCTCGAATTTGACTTCAAGGCTGAGCAAGGTGTGGCCCCGGCAGCCCAACTCGATGCTGAGGTCCTCGCCTCTCCGCCACCTGAAAGGGAGCTGGATGTTGAATTGGGGAGCCCTGCTGGTCTTGAGGCGGAGACTCCCGTGCTGGATTCGCTTCCCTTGGATGTACCTGAAGCCAGGGTGCGTACCC
>JALHUF010000085.1 GCA_022866195.1 Terriglobia bacterium | reverse complement strand
GCAAGAGCACGCTGGCCCACGTGCTGGCCGGACGCGATGGCTACCAGGTGACCGAGGGCGAGGTGACCTACGAAGGCAGGAATCTCCTCGCGATGTCCCCCGAAGAGCGGGCGCGCGAAGGAATCTTTCTCGCCTTCCAGTATCCGGTGGAGATTCCCGGCGTCAGCAACACCTATTTCCTGCGCGCCGCGCTAAACACCATCCGGAAGCATCGGGGTCTGGAAGAGTTCGACGCCATGGATTTTCTGGGACTGGTGCGCGAGAAGATGACGCTGCTGGGCATGGACGAGAGCCTGATGAACCGCCCGGTGAACGAAGGCTTTTCCGGGGGCGAGAAGAAGCGGAACGAGATTCTCCAGATGGCGGTGCTGGAACCGAAGCTCGCCATCCTGGATGAAACCGACTCCGGATTGGACATCGACGCGCTGAAGATCGTGGCCAATGGGGTCAACTCGCTGCGCAGCCCGGAGCGCTCCATCATCGTGGTCACGCACTACCAGCGGCTCCTGAATTACATCGTGCCGGATTTTGTGCATGTGCTGTATGACGGCCGCATCGTCAAGTCCGGCGGCAAGGAGCTGGCCCTGGAACTCGAGCACAGGGGTTACGGCTGGATGGAAGAATCGACCGGGGGTGCACAGGCGTAACGAGACTAGGAGTCAGAAGTCAGAAGTCACGAGTCAGAAGAGCAAGGGCAGGGCGAACCGGCTGGGCGGCCGATGGGGCTCGAATCCCGGGTCCCGAATCCCGAGTCCCGAGCCCCGAGTCCCGAACCCCGGAATTTGACAATGACTGAGGTCAAGGAATACCAGGACGTTTACCTCGCCAGCTTCGCGCGGCGCGAGAAGGAGTTCGCGGCCGGGCCGTCTTGGCTCCGTGAAATCCGCCGCGCTGCCCTCCAGCGTTTCGCCGAGCTGGGCTTCCCCACCACGCACGATGAGGAGTGGAAGCACACCAGCGTTGAGCGCATCGCGAGCGTCCCCTTCGAGCCCGCCCAGGCCGGGCCTGCCGGAGCAATCATCGATGCACTGAAGGGCCTTCCCCTGTGCGGCCTGGACTGTAGCCGGCTGGTTTTTCTGAACGGACATTATCAGCGCGAGCTCTCCTCCCTCACCGGTCTGCCTAAGGAAGTGCGTGCCGGCAGCCTGGCGGAAGCGCTGGCGAATGGCTCTGGGGCCTTGGAACAGCATCTGGCGCGCTACGCTCACTTCCAGAATCATGCCTTCGTCGCCCTCAATACTGCTTTCCTGAACGACGGAGTCTTCCTGGAGATTCCCAAGGGCTCGATTGTCCAAAAGCCCATCGTGCTGCTCTTCATTTCGGCGGCGAGTGGCCAGCCGACCGTCTCTCACCCCCGGACGCTCGTCATCGCCGGCCGGGAAAGCCAGGCCACCTTGATTGAGGGATACATAGCAGTCGACGAAGAGCCCTATTTCACCAACGCGGTCACCGAGATTGTGGCTGGCGAAGGCGCGGTGCTGGAATACGCAAAGTTCCAGCAGGAAGGCCGGGCGGCGTTTCACGTGGCCACCGTGCAGATAAGGCAGGAGCGCAGCAGCAACGTCTCCACTTACTCGTTTGCCCTCGGCGGCGCCTTGGTGCGCGAGGAGTTGGGCACGCTGTTGGCGGGAGAAGGCGCCGAG
>JALHUF010000084.1 GCA_022866195.1 Terriglobia bacterium | reverse complement strand
GTCCGTCACCCGTTACATCTTGGGCTACTGCTGGAAATGGCGGGCATGGTTCTTCTCAGCCCGATTGCACTTCTGGCCCCTCTCTTTGCCGTCTTCCTTGTTCTACTGCACGGACGAAACAAGCTAGAAGACAAGATCCTCTTGCAGGTTTTTGGCAAAGGAGCCATGCAATATCAGAACGAAGTGCCATCATTGAACATATTCTCTGGCATACTGAAGAGGTGCCGGGTCAGTGGAGCTCCAAGGCGACCCAGGGCATCAACAAATAGGGTTGTATCCTAATGCAGGAATTCCGCATTGGCAGGTTGAGGTGCAGAAGTGCTTGCTCGCTCCTGATGCCCCCAGACCCATAAACGCAGGCGGCAGTAAAGGATTCAGTGCATGACTAAGCTGGATATCTTCATCATTTCAAGCTACGTTGTGTTGCTCTTCGGTGTCGGGATCCTGGTTGGCGTGCGTGAAACGGCGGAAGATTTCCTGATTCTTTCTAGAAAAGCGAGATTCCCACTCGTGCTTTTCTCGATTGTCTCAACCTGGGTTGGAGTCGGGATGTTCTTGGGGGCTACCGCATCCGGGTATGACACCGGAGTCTCATACAGCTTGACAGGCGCGGGCGGTGCGCTTGTAGCAATAGTCGCTGTCAGCCGGTGTGCACCTATGATAAAGAGATTCGGCGATCGGTTCGACGCACACACGCTAGGGGATTTTTTCCGGATCCGCTATTCTATTAACAACCAGCTCCTGGTCGGTGGTATCGTCAGCACCGCCTACCTGCTTTTCACCGCTGTCCAGTTTACTGGACTCGCTGCAATGCTAAACGTTTGGACGGACATTGGCTTCGAAACGGCGGTCCTGGCTGCCGCACTAACGACAGTAATCTACACGGCGTTTGCCGGCATCAAGAGCGATTTCTATACTGATGCTGTGCACTTCTGGGTGATGGTGCTCGTCCTCTTTGGGCTTCTATTGCCGACCGTGTGGCAATCTACAGGGGGCGTCTCTGGCATCCGCCAGCTCCCAGAATCCTATTTCAGCCCGTTCGCTTTCGGCGGAGTGCCGTTCATTGCGGCGGGAGTCTTGTTCGGGACAGGCGTAGCTTTTATCTCGATGGAGATTTGGCAGCGAATCTACGCATCCGAGAGTGCGGAGACTGCGCGGCGCGCGCTAATCGGTTCAGTTGCATTCGTGGTGGCATTCTATGTTCTGGCCGCATACCTTGGAATGGCAACAAAGATCGTTGAACCCTCTCTCGCCAATCGGGATATCGCGCTTTTTGTCCTTATGAAGCGGTTCCTGCGGCCTGGAGTCTTGGGATTGGGGATAGCCGCATTTGTGGCTGTGTTCATGTCCTCAGCCAACACCATGATCATGGTGGTGTCAGCGACTCTGACCAAGGATTTCTACAAGGGCATCTTCAATAGACAGGCATCGCAGCGACAGTTGCTCGTGGCTGGGCGCTGCCTAACGTTTGTGGCCGGGCTGGCTGGGGTCGGTTTTTCGTTCGTTGTAAGAGACATAGTGACGCTGAGCGTAATTGCGCTCTTCATGCTGTTAGTCTTCCTGCCCGCGGTCATCGGGGGATTCTTTTGGAGAAGGGCAACATCTAGGGGCGCTTTTCTTTCAGTTCTGCTGGGATTCTTAACTTCTCTGTTCCTGCTTCCAAGAATGCCGAGAACGGCCTTTGTTCCGGGATTCGTCGTAAGTCTCCTGGTCTTCGTCGCGGTATCATTTCTCACCGCGCACTCTCCCTCAGAGAATGTGCACTTACGCTGAGCGCTTCAACGGTCAGGGTCGACGGTGTAACGCGTGCGGCTTTTCTCCTGCTGGCGTTCGCAGGCTAGTTCAATCAGCCGGTCCACCAGCTTGGGGTAAGGAATCCCACTTGCTTCCCACATTTTGGGATACATGCTGATGGGTGTGAAGCCAGGAATGGTGTTGATCTCGTTGACAAAAACGCGCCCGGTCCGTCGGTCGAGGAGAAAATCTACCCGCGCCATCCCCGCGCCATCAATCGCCTGGAAGGCGCGGACGGAAAATTCCCGCACCTGCTTCGTCTGGCGCGGCGTGAGCTTTGCCGGGATGATCAGTTCCGAGCCTTCCTTGATGTATTTCGCCTCGTAATCGTAGAACTCGTTGATGGGAATCACCTCGCCGGGCACGGAGGCCTGCGGGCGGTCGTTGCCAAGAACTGAACATTCAATCTCCCGCGCGTCCACAGCCTTCTCCACCAGGATCTTCCGGTCGTACTGCGCCGCGAGGTCGAGCGCCGCCGCCAGCTTCCGGGCCTGTGCCACCCTACTGATGCCGACTGAAGAACCCAGATTGGCCGGTTTGACGAACAACGGATAGCCAATTTCCCGCTCAATCTGTCGCCGCACGCGCGCGGGCTCGCGCTCCCATTCGCCGCGCAACGCTAACACCCACGGGACCACCGGCAGCCCGGCGTCGCGGAAGAGCCGCTTCATCACGTCCTTATCCATGCCCGCGGCGGAGCCCAGCACGCCGGCGCCCACATAGGGAATGCCCGCCAACTCGAGCACTCCTTGCACGGTCCCGTCTTCCCCGAACGTGCCGTGCAGGACGGGAAAGATGACATCCACCACATTGCCACCCGACCCTGCGGACGACGAAGGTGAATCAAGCGGCACGAGTCCCGGGTGGCTGGGGTCCACAGAAGGCGTCACGGGTTTGCCCTGGTCGAGCACGTCCCGCAAGGCTTTGGCGTCCGCCTCTCCGGCGGGCGCACCCCACCGCCACCCGCCGTCGCGCGTGATGCCAATAAGTACGACTTCGTATTTGTCTGGATCGAGCGCTTTCAATACCGACGTCGCAGAGGTCAGCGAAACCTCGTGCTCGCCGGAGCGCCCACCGAAGAGTATGCCCACGCGGAGCTTCTTCTTCACAGGATCTTCTTCCCCAGCGCTGAGCTGATCAGACCCACGCCCAGGATCGCCGTCTTGTTCAGGATGTCGATGATGGGATTGATTTCGACCAGCTCCATGGCCAGCATCTTCCTGCTATCCGCCACCATTTCCATGGCCAGGTGCGCTTCGCGGAAGGTAATGCCGCCGCGCACCGGCGTCCCCACGCCCGGCGCTTCGTCCGGGTCCACGGCGTCCATATCAAAAGAAACAACGAATCCCGCGGTGCCCTCGGTGGCGAGTGCCAGGCTTTTCTCCATCACCGTCCGCATCCCGAGTTCGTCAATCGCCCGCATGGTGAAGACGTTGATGCCCGAGTCTTTCACCAGCCGGCGCTCGCGGGAATCCAGGGCGCGCGCCCCAATCAGAACACAATTCTTCGGCTGGATTTTCGGCGCATAGCCAAAGATCTTTGCCAGCGCTTCCGGCCCCAGGCCCAGGGTAGCGGCGAAGGGCATCCCGTGGACATTGCCGCTGGAACTGGTCTCCGGCGTATTCATGTCGGCGTGGGCGTCGAGCCAGATGCAGCCGATGGCTTGCTCGCGGTCGCGGTAGAACTTCGCCACCCCGGCCTGCGTACCGATGGCCACCGAGTGGTCGCCGCCCAGCGAGATGGGGAAGTATCCGGCTTCCAGCGTTTGGTAGATGCGATGCGCCACTTCCTGACACGTCTCGGCAATCTCATTCAGGTACTTCGCACGCCGGTCTCCGAAGGGCTGCATCTCGGGAATCTTGACGTGGAGGTTGCCGAGGTCTTCCACTTGGTGTCCCAGGCTCTTGAGGGCGGAATTCAGGCCCGCGGCGCGCACGGCCGACGGCCCCATATCCACGCCGCGACGCTCCTGGCCGAGATCGAGTGGCACACCCAGAAGCCGGATTTTTAGCACGTTGCCCCCAAGCCCGACAGTCCAGCGGCCGCAGCCATATCGTAACACCAGGGCCAGCACCGGCGGCGAATCGCAGCGGCCGCCGCCAAGGTTATCCCTTTCAGTGTTCCATCTACGGTGTCAATCGGTAGAGCATGCGGGGAAAGGCGATAGTCTCGCGGACGTGGTCGAGGCCCCGATTATCCACGCTTCACGTCCCTGATTCGCTTTTGGCAGGGCCAGGCCCAACTCCGTAACGGTTGAGAGAATTCAGTTCACCGATCTCAGCGGTAGACTTCCCCACGATGCGCGACGCGCAAAACGAGCACGACCGAGCGCTCATCCTGAATCCGGCTCACCACACGGTAATCACCTATTCGGTACCGCCACAGGCCAGCTTTCTCCCCCTTCAGCGGTTTCCCGAACTGCCGTGGGTCACGACTGCCAGCCACGCGCTCTTGCAGGAATCTGATGATC
>JALHUF010000083.1 GCA_022866195.1 Terriglobia bacterium | reverse complement strand
TCGGCCGAACCCGCCAGGGCGGCCGCGATGGCGGCGCGTTTGCGTTCACCCAAGCTCAGTTGCGTGGCCGGGCGCTCGGACACTTCTCGCAGGCCCACCTTATCAAGTGCCGCCAGGGCGCGTTCCTGGGCTAGCTGAGGAAGCAAACCGCGATTCAGCAAGGGAAGCAGGATGTCGTCTAGTACGCGCGGCATGAACAGTTGGTCTTCGGGATTTTGAAATACTACACCGATTCGTCCCCGGGTCTGCTTCCTTAGCTTCTCGCCAAAAAAACGCACCGAACCACCGGCCTTCAGAAGCCCGAGGAGGCACCAAAGCAGAGTGCTTTTGCCTGCGCCGTTCCCCCCCACGATGCCTACGCACTCACCTTCCCACACCGAAAACGTGATGTCGCTCAAGACAGGGCGCGCGGAATCGTAGGCGTAACTGAGATTTTCAACCTCTAGAACCGGCTTCATTCCGTAAACCCCCGCAAGGACTGGGCGGCGTAGAAGCGTTCCGCGCGGGAGAGCGATCGGCCACTCAGCGCCGCAAGCGCTGCCACCAGGGATCGAAACCAACCGGGGCCGCACGTGCGCGAGATGCCCAGGGAGCGTGCCTGAAGCACGCGCCGGCTCTCGCTGGCGAAAATCATGGCGAAATGCCGGATAAATAGCGCAAACAGAACCAATCCGAAAAGGGTCGAGCTGGGACGGACCGCGGAGAAGGTCTCAGACCAGGGGAAAATTCCAAAAGCGGTAGCGGAAAAAAGGAAAACGGCAACGGTTTGCAGGGGAAGGGAGGATATGGACTGCGAGGCGACCCACTGCATCAATGCCAGGACGGCCGCAAAGACGACTACCGGCAGCATGGACCGCAATGCGCGGGGGGCACTCCTTGACACTATCGTCCGCAGCACAAAACCTCCAATAATCGCGATGAGCAGCCACGTCAGGTTGCTCACCACCGCGACCATCACGGCAGCGACCAGCAAAACGAGCGCACTCACCACGCGCAAGGCGGTCATCACAGGGCTTTCGTGGCCTGCACGAAATACCATTCGGGGTTCTCCTCCACCGCGACCGGCATGGCGCCCAATCGCGCGAGGCGCGCCGCGAGTGATTCCGCGGGAGGAAGCGTGTCGTGACAGATTGGCTCCCCCAGCGAGCGATGAAAGGCGTTCAATTCGTGGCTGCCCATTATGTGTCCGACGCTAAACACGCCCGAGGGACGCAATACACGGAGTTGTTCTCTTAAAGCTGAATTCAAGTCGGGGAGGTGAGGCACCACCCCAAAACACAGTACGAGGTCGAAGTAGCCGTCGGGGAACGGCAAGGCTTGCGCCTCGGCGCAAACGCGCCAGACGCGCCGTTCCCCAAACTTGCGAGAATTCTCCCGCAGCATTTCTGCGGCGAAATCGAGTTCCACAAAGCAGGTGGCCGCGGGACAGATGTTCAGAAGGAACGGCAGCAGGATACCGGTTCCACAGCCTACATCCAGAATCCGGCGTGCGCCGGGCTGAACGGCCCGCTCAACAAACCTCGCGACCCGGGGCATGGCCTCGGCCCCGCCCGGTAGCTGATCCCAACGGGAAGCGAGCTCATTGAAATGGCGGCGCTTCAGGTCGCTGCTCATATCCAAACAGGATTCCTTTTCTTCTCGACAGGGTGCGGACCACGATGGGTACG
>JALHUF010000082.1 GCA_022866195.1 Terriglobia bacterium | reverse complement strand
CATGCCCACCGAGCCGACTGCATCCATCGCCGCCTGCCAGCCCGGGTCGAAAAGCCAGAGCGGGCGGTTTCCCATGATCTGTCCGGTGGCGCCGCAGAGGATGGCCCAATAGGCCTGACGGCGAATCTGAACGGCGCTCGCGTTGTGCTCGCCCTCATAGGTGGACTCGATGAGAATGAAGGGCCTCAGCGGCCGGCGGTTATAGTCGTGAAGCAGGGAGTCGTGAACGAGCTTGTAGGTATAGGTCGTGTTGAAGTCCAGCCAAGTCTCGTTCGGATACTCCTCCACCGGCGAGTGTTCGGGAGCAACATGTGCCGTGAAGAGATGGCGCGGGTCGTTCTCCTTGATACCCAGGGCCAGCGCGCGAACCCCCTCCAAAGCCTCGCCGGGATTCCGGTCGCCGCTCATGAGCCAGATGAGATTGTCAAAGTCCTTGTAGCGCTTCCCCAGGTACCGGCCGTAATCGCGGCACTTGGCTGGACCGTTGGCGAGCACTTCCTCGTACCAACCTTCGTCCAGCCCGGCATACCCGAGATAGGCAGGGGCAAGCAGCACCTGGATGCCCTTCTCTCCAGCCTTCTTGATGACCCAATCCGCATGGGCGAAGTACTTCTTATTCGGAGTGGAGAAATCGCCGGGCGTGGTGAACGGCCCCTCGCCGTCCCGGTTCCGGGGCGGGTTGGCGCAGAACTTGTGCTCGATGAGGTTCACCATGAGCGTGTTGAAACCCTTTTGCCGCCGGTTTTCCAGATATTGCTCGGCTTCGGGCTTCGTCAATCCCACAATCAATGACCAGGGCGCATCGCCCTGCAAGAGAAATGGAACGTTGTTCTGATCTACCAGATAGCGCCGGTTGTCCCCGATCTTGACGGGATAAGCAGGGTCCCGCGCCTGGACGCCGGGGGCAATGGAAAGGCAGACGAGAAAAGCGAAAACCGTGGGTCGCATCGGACTACCTCGAGGAGGAAGCTGTCGCTGCTAGTCGCTCATACACTCCGCGCGCTTGGCGGAAAAACGCAAGCATGCCCTGGCGGTCGGAATCGCTGCGGAAGCCGGAGAGACCCTCGTAGAACTTAATCTCGCGGTCAATCCAGGCGAGGAAGAATTTCACGTCGTCAAGGACTACCCCGCGCCTGACGCCCACTCGGACATAAACTGGGCTGGTCTGCGCAAAGCGAACTGTGGTGCCCGGCTTTTCAAACGCACGGGCGGCAAACCACCCGCTCTCCTTCGCCTCCAGTTCAAGATCCGCGGCTAGGCTCGTAGCCGTTCCGCTCGCGGCAACCGTCTTCACCACCTGACCCTTCCAGACAATCTCCAGCCGGTCGAGTTCCCCCGCCGCGCTAACCTCCGCGTGAACCTTCAGGCGCCGCGTGCTCTTCCCCGCTCCTGTGGCTGGCGCAGACCTTCTCAGGTCTGCGGTGGCGGGGATTTGAATGATGTCGCCCGGCTCGTGACCGTTAACGGTGAGGAACAACATTGGCCCGTTGGTCGCGAAGCTCCGCCCGGCTTTCAGGGCGCGGAACCATTCCTGATAACTGAATTTCCCCGGCAAGTGCACGTACACGCGGTCGAAGCCCAGTGGGCTGGGCTTTACGCCGGAGGCGCTGCCCGCTGACACGGGCAGCTTGAAACCGCAGTTCAGGAACCTGTAGTAGACGTCCATCGTCCACAGCGCCATGCCCGCGGGCGTTTCGTACTCGGCTTTCTCCTTGGGAATCATGCCCCAGGGCGCAGTCTCGGTCTCCACGCCGTGGCGATTAAAGTGGTTGTGCACGATGCCGGCGAAATCCACCTGTCCCAGCGCCACTAGCGCCGCCACGTCGCGCCAGGTGATCTTTTCCGCGTCCACGTACCCACCCTGGCGGCGCGCCGCTTCCGCAAACACCGAGTTCGGCGGGCTCACCCAGTAGCCGCGAAACACTATCGGAGTGCTCAGCCCCACGAGGTCCACGGCCCCAGGCCCTTGCTTCAGGCGCTCGATTTCCGTGTCCACCACCGAGTAAGCGTGCGTCGAATCCACCTGGCGAATCGCTGGCGCGCCGGAGACGAGGCGCGGGGCAGTTGAGACGAGACCCTCTTCCCACACCCACTCGGTCAAAGTAGGCGCCAGGTTCAAGTCTTCGGCCAAGAGAAGCTGCGGCATCTCTTGCCAGTCCCGATGGTTGTGCAGGTCCGCCGAGTACCAGCTGCGCGCGTTCATGTTGATCCAGCGCGCCAGCTCAATTGTCTCGGCACGTGTTTGGCCGGAGCGGATTTCAATCTCGCGCGCCACGGCGCGGTATTCCGGTCCACGCTCCACCGTGAGCGTGTAGACGCGCGCCGGCAGAGCAATCTTGAATTCACCGTCAGCAATGAAGTGCCGCTCCGGAGGCTTGACGTAGTTGATCCCGCCTTGCGGGGACCAGAACTGGTTCGTCGGGTCGGTCAGGTAGCAGCGCGCGGGGACCGTCTGACCTGTCTCGCGGTCGATGATGGCCACGCGCAGGCTGCCCCACGGCTCGGCCTTGCCGCGCACAGAATCCTGCGGAAAACAGTAGGCAGGAAGCAGAAGGTAGTAGGCAGAAAGCAGTAGGCAGAGCGCGGAGAGCCGAAGGCAGTGGGCAGAAGGCAGTAGGCAGAAAAGATTGAGCTTCCAACCAGCCGCCCAATTGTGAAAGTCGCGAAAAACGAACGACGCGAAGCGGCCTGTGTGGGTTTGCATGGCGGGACGAT
>JALHUF010000081.1 GCA_022866195.1 Terriglobia bacterium | reverse complement strand
GAGTGGAGCCCAACTCGCCCTCTCTAAGCTCCAGAATGCGCTTCTTAATGGGTTCTTGCGGCGCGGTCTTTCCCTGCCGCTGGTAAAGCTCCGCGAGGGTCTCGAGGCTTGTAATCAGGCGCGGGTCGCGTGGCCCGAATCCTTCGGCTTCCTCAAGTGCGGCTTTGAACTGCTTCTCGGCCTCCTCGTAACGCCGCTCTTCCAGCGCTGTACGCCCCGCGTTCATACGCTCTTCCCACTGCGTCTCCTGCGCCAAGGCGGCCAAGGAAACGAAGGCAAGAAGGGCCAGCCCGACCGCTACGCGCCGACTTGGCTGCTTCCACATGCCAGTGCCCCAGGGTTACCTACGATATATAGACTCTTCCCCTGATTTGTTGCAAGGGATACCTGGCGGCTCGGGCGGCGAGCTTAAGGAAGTGGACCCATCAGGTTGGTGCCTCTCCATACCGAATCGGGCAAAAAGGGCAACTGCGGCTCAGCGACGGGGCGCGGGGCGGTAGCGATAGGCGCTCCTACAGCGGCGACAGGACAGTGGGTGGGAAAAGTTCCAAGGCCAGCACGAATGCGTCGTCATCGGGATCGCGATAGTAGCCCTTGCGGAGAGAGTGCAGTGCGAAGCCAACCGAACAATAAAGCGACAGCGCCGGCTTGTTCGAAGCTCTCACTTCCAGGAACACCCGTTTGGCTCCGGCCTTGAGGAGACGCTCGCGGGCGTCCTCCAGTAGGGCTTTGGCCACGCCCTGTTCGCGATGTTCGGGATCGACGGCTGCATTCCGCAATTCCACCTCGTCCAGAATCCGGTGAAAGGCGGCGAAGCCTAGGAGCTTCGGCGGGTCCATGGTTTCCAGTTCCGCGACCAGGATCTTGCCGCCCGGGTCCTCGGCCAGGCGCTCATAGTCACTCTGGGTCCAGCGCGCAGCTTCCGGGCTCTTCTGCTGCACGGCAAGGATTGCCGCAATATCATTTTTGTCGACGAGTCTGATTTTCATGACTGCGTGGTATTCAGCAATCAGTGGTCGATCGCTGGCGAACAGGGCATGCGATCGACCTTGGACTCTATCTTCAACGAGCTTCGCCGGATTTCTAACAACCGGCGACTGAAAAACGCCCGCTGACCCCCGGGACCTGACGACTCTTTCTTTCTCACTCTCTCCATTTCACCTCCGCGTCTGGCCGGCGCATGTAGTAAGCGTCGATCTCGGCGGGGGATTGTACTCTTCCTGTCCGGTGGGCCTCCAGAGCCAAGCGCGCAATGGCAGGAAGCAGGGTACCACGCACCTCTGCCCAGCGGATGGATTCTGGCAGGCTGGCGCGGAGGGCTTGAGCCCTGCGGTCGTGCTCCCGGACGACGCAGGTGACTGCCGCGCCGGATGGGAGAAGCCGCTCGAGGAACGATCCCAGGTTCTCGGGCTTCAACACCAGGCCTTCGCCCTCAGCGACGAAGCGGCTACGGCCCTCCGCGGCCCGGCGCCGAGAAGTCTCCAGGAAGAGCTCTCCCCGGCGGGCGTCGAGGAGGGGAACTGCCAGTTCAGTCTCAGGCGAGGCTTCCTCCACCATGGCTTCGAGGACCGAGACGCCCCAGACCGGACGCTGAAAGGCCTTCGCCCAGGCCTGCGCGGCTGCCAGGCCGACGCGAATCCCGGTGAAGGACCCGGGACCGGTGGCGACGGCGAAGAGCTCCACGTCGCGAAGACTGAGGGACAATCCCTGCTGCGCCGCGGCTTGCGCCAGCAGATCGTCCACCATCTGGAAGAGCGTGACCGAGTAGCCCGCCGCGCTCGCGCTTCGAGCCGCGGCCAGGCAATCGAGGTCGCGGTAAAGCGCGGCACCGCCGTACTCGCTTGTGGTGTCACAGGCCATGATCAGCATGCGGCGCTCGCACCGCCATTCGCCAAGCAGTTACGCCGGGCTTTCCCTGCTTGTATGCAGTTTCTTCACCAGGTCGGCCACATTGGCCGCAAAGTGGCGAATGGTTTCGATGCCTTCCTTGTCCTGCCAGACTTCGCCCGGGAGTCCGCCGAAGACCATATTCCAGTAGGTCGATCCCGGCACAATCATGTCGTTGATGAGGAAAAACATGAGCATTTCCTGCAAGGTGAAGGTGTGACCGCCCCGACGCGCAACGGCAATGGCGCCCCCTACTTTCCCCGCCAGGAAATTGTCTGTCTTGCGGGAGACATAACCAATGCGTTGCAGCGCGGCCATCACGTCGCCACGGGCCGTGCCAAAGTACACGGGGGAGCCCACAATGAAGCCCTGGGATTCCCGGACCTTCGCCAGAATTTCATTGAGGCCGTCCTCCAGGCTGCAGTGGCCCAGTTCGGAACACTTCCCGCAGGCCGTGCAGGATTCAATCTTCTTGTCGCAGAGCGAGATGATCTCCGTCTCGACGCCCCGCTCCTGGATGACGCGGGCGCATTCCTGGATGAGCTGGGCGGTGTTTCCTTCGGCTTTCGGACTCCCGCTGATGAGCAGGACCTTGAGCATTTTACCTTCTCCCCGGATGTTCTATCGTCGCGCGCATTATCGCATGGTCCGCGGCGCGCCGCACAACGGCGCGGCCCGGGTTCGCAGCTGTCCACCTCCCGCGGCGGCAAAGCGCGGCGGCGTTGAAAGAATCCTCCGGCAGAGCCTGTCACAGGCGGCGCAGCTCGTCTTCACTCAAACCAAAGTAGTGACCCAGTTCGTGGAGCAACGTGGCGCGGATTTCGCGGCGGATTTCCTCGTCGCTGGCGCAGATCGCCTCAATGTTCTTCTGGTAGAGAACAATGCGGTCCGGCGGCGTGGCGACGAAGGTGCTCTTTTCCGTGAGCGGCACGCCGTGGAAAAGTCCCAGGAGCAAGTCGTCGCGGTCGAGTTCGTGCGGCGGCCGGTCCTCGACGAGGATCGCGACATTCGTCAGTTTCTTGCGAAAGAGTTCAGGCAGCCGCGCCTGCGCCTGCTCTGCCAGTGCTTCAAACCGCTTGCGGTCCATGCGGGGCCTTACCTCGGCCCGCACCCGCCGCCTTCGCGGCCGGCGAGCGGGCCGTCCAGTCTCGTCGCTATGTTACAATGTCTTGTTTCGCGGGGACATTCAAGCCTGAGACTGAGGAAGCGCCTACATGCCGGGGGGCCGGTGGGCGTGTAGGCTCAGCCCGGCACGGTGTCAGAAGGCGCGCGCACCGGAGGGAAGTCGAGAAGGCAGGCAAAACCTTCGCTGCCCGGATGTGCTGCGCCGGCCACCCGCGCCGAGGCCGGGCCTGGGGCGAGTTCATGTATGGCTGAGACCTTCAAATCTGCGGCGAAACCCCTGGAGCTGACCGAGCTCCTGACGCTTCTGCTCGAGCTCAGCGAGCGCCTCAACTCCACTCTCGATCTGGACGAGTTGATGGTGCGCATCGCCGAAATAGTGAAGCGCGTCATCGACTACGACGTGTTTGCCATCCTCTTGCTGCATGAGCGAGAGCAGGAGTTGCGGGTGCGCTTCAGCCTCGGCCATCCCCAGGAGGTGGTGAAGAGCCTGCGCATCAAGGTAGGCGAGGGCATCGTGGGCCGCGCGGCGCAGACGCGCCGCTCGGTCCTGGTCAACGATGTGCGCCAGGATCCCACCTACATCCAATCGTTGCCCTCGGTGCAGGCGGAACTGGCGGTGCCCCTGATCTCGAAAAACCGGGTCATCGGCGTGCTGGACCTGGAGGCGCCCTGGCGGGATTTCTTTACCGAGCAGCACCAGAACCTGCTGGAACTCCTGGCGGGCCGCATCGCCATGGCCATCGAGAATGCGCGGCTCTATCGGCGCAGCGTGCGTCAGGCGCGGACCTTGCAGCTCCTGAATGAGATCAGCCGCGAGTTGAGCTCCGTGCTGGTGTTGAACGAGTTGCTGCGCAAAATTGGCACGCACACCAAACGCTTGATTGATTACCACCGCTTCAGCATCATGCTTGTGGACGAGCAGTCCGAGACCTTCAACGCGGTGCTCTCCTTGCGGCAGGACGAGCGCCTTCCCGACAAATGCAGTGTCCGTTTCGGCCAAGGGATTGTGGGGGCAGCAGCGGCTTCCCGCCAGACCGTGCTGGTTCCGGACACCAGCAAGGACCCGCGCTACATCTCGGTGAACCCGGAGACCCGCTCGGAGCTGGCCGTGCCGCTGATCTACCGGGACCGCGTGATCGGCGTCGCAGACCTGGAAAG
>JALHUF010000727.1 GCA_022866195.1 Terriglobia bacterium | reverse complement strand
GGGAACGTCAAAATCCAGCCAGTGCTTCATGAACGGAGACTCGCCAGCGGCAAGAGTGAGGATCGCGGTTTTGATGCCCACGTCTTTATCACTGCCGAAGTCCAGGCGGCGCGGCCCGGCAAGTACTTGCTAAGCGCGGAGGCCGGTGGCGCGAAGGTGACCTCGACCCTCGACCTGTCCACCGCGCCCGCCACTGCGATCCTGGTACTGCCGATGGAGCAGCCACACCTGTGGTGGACGTGGGACCTGGGTGAGCCGTTTCTGTACACGTGCCGGATGACGCTTGCCGCGGAAGGGGAGACGGTTTACACGCGGGACGTGAACTTCGGTGTCCGTAGCATCGCGCTCGAGGAGAAGACGGGTGACTGGCGCCTGAACGGCGTGCGCTTCTTCATCCGGGGGACGAACATCGTGCCGGAGCTCTGGCTCTCCCAGTACACTCCGGAGCGCATCGCTCAGGACATCCGGCTGCTCCGCGACGCCCACATCAACGGCGTGCGCGTGTGCGTCCACATGAATCGAGAGGAGCTCTACCAGGCGCTCGACCGCGCTGGCATCGTCGCTTGGCAGGATTTCCCCTTGCAGTGGGACTACACCCGTACTACGGCATTCATGGAAGAGGCGGCGCGCCAGCTGCGCGATATGATTCGCCAATTCTACAATCACCCCTCCATCATCACCTGGGTTTGCCAGAACGAGTCCACGGCCTACAACGTCAGCGTGCTGGACCCGTTCCTGGCGCGGGTGGGCGCGCAGGAGGATTCGTCGCGCCCGGTGCGGCCGACCTCGGTCTTTGCCGAGCACCATTATCAGGGCTGGTACACGGGCGATTATCACAATTACGTAGCGACGCCTGGCGGGCCCATTATTTCCGAACTGGGCGCGCAGGCGTTTCCTTCGCTCGCAGAGACGCGCGAGATGTTCGGTGACACCTGGCCGCCCGACTGGCAGAAGCTGGCGTATCACGACTTCCAATATGACCAGACATTTCATGTGGCCAAGGTGCCGATGGGCTCGAACTGGGCTGAGCTTGTGCAGAATTCCCAACGTTATCAGGCGGAGTTGCTGAAATTTGCACTCGAGCATTATCGGCGCGCGAAATACCAGAAAATTGGATCGTTCTTTCATTTCTTGTTTGGCGATTGCTGGCCGTCGGTAACGTGGTCGGTGGTGAGTTACGCCCGCCAGCCCAAGCCGGGCTATTTCGCTCTCCAGCGAGCCTATCAGCCGGTGCTCATCGGTGCCGATCTGGAACAAACCGTGTGGAGTAAGGGCAAGAATCTCCCCCAGGATGCCGCCGGAGCGCGGGCGAGCGCCAGCCTCTGGGTGGTCAATGACGAACAGCGGGCCATCGAGGGCGCAACCTGTGAAGCGTACCTGCGCGCGCAGGGAAAAGACGTGCGGGTGGGAGGAAGCAAGGAGACCGCAACTATCCCGGCCGATTCTGTTGCCGATGTTGGTTGGCTCGAATTCACGGTGCCAGCAGAGCTCGCTCCGGGCGCGTACGACCTGGTGCTGGTCCTCAAACAGGGCGAGCGGGTGCTGAGCGAGAACTCCTACCCTGTGACCGTGGTCGAGTAAAAGGGTGTTGATGGCGAAACGCTACTTCAATTACAGAACGCTCGGCGACCTCCGCCGCGACGCGGAGCGCTTAGGTATTGACCTGCCGCTCCTCGAGGGCCGCGACGAAATCCGTCACTGGCTGTCTCGGCCGGTGGAGATTCTGGGCCGTGAGGGACGCTCGTGGCGCATCGGCAATTCTTTGGCCATCCATCCCATGGAAGGCTGCGATGGCGAGTTGGACGGACGCCCGGGCGAGCTCACCTTCCGTCGCTACCGGCGCTTCGGCGCGGGCGGCGCCAAGCTCATCTGGTTTGAAGCCTGCGCCGTCGTTCGCGAGGGCCGTGCCAATGCGCGCCAGCTTTGGATTCATGCGGGCTCGGCGAAGGCACTCGCGGAATTGCTCGAGGAATGCCGCCGCGCTCACGAACGGGAGTTCGGCTCACGGGAAGGGCTGGTGGCAGTGCTCCAACTGACCCAGTCGGGAAGGTACAGCCATCCGAAGCCTTTGATCGCTTACCACCATCCCATTCTGGATCAGTATCCCTACGCGAGCTTGGCGACCGCGCCGCCGCGCACTACGCCCTGCGATGTTGCGACCGACGAGTATCTGGCCGCGCTGGAAGACCGCTTCGTTGAGGCCGCGGTGCTGGCCCGCGACATCGGCTTCGATGGCAGTGATCTGAAGATGGTCCACGGCTACTTGCTCGTGGAGCTGCTCAGTGCGCGCTCGCGCCCCGGCCCTTACGGCGGGCCGCTGGAAAATCGCGCGCGCTTCGCTCTGAATGTTCTGGCCAAGATTCGCCAGCGCGTGGGCGAAGATTTCCTGCTGGCTGTGCGGCTGGGTGTGTACGACGGTGTACCCTATGCGGTGGCGACGGGAAACGCGCAGGCGGTCCCACGTCCGCGCCCGGAGCCGTATCCCTGGGGATTTGGCGTGAATCCCACCAATCCCTTCGAGCCCGATCTGGAAGAGCCGCTCAGGTTAGTCGGCTGGTTGAAGGAAGCCGGCGTCAGACTGCTGAACCTCTCGCTCGGGAATCCGTACGTTAATCCGCACCTGGGACGGCCTTACGAAAAGCCTAATGAAGGTTTGTACGAGCCACCGGAGCATCCGCTGCTGGGCGTGGCGCGGCATTTCCGCGCCACAGCGCAGATTCAGCAGGCCTACCCTGACCTGCCCGTGGTGGGCACGGGATACTCGTGGCTTCAACACTTCCTCCTCAACGCGGCGGCGGCAAACTTGAAGCTGGGTCGCGCGAGACTTGTGGGTGTGGGTCGGGGCGCGCTGGCTTATCCGGATTTTGCGCGCGACGCGCTAGACAAGGG
>JALHUF010000726.1 GCA_022866195.1 Terriglobia bacterium | reverse complement strand
CCTTCGCTGCCCACAACTGTTACGGCGTGGCTGCTATCACGGCCCTGACCGTACAGAACACTCAGGGGGCAAGCGCCCTGCACCCGGTCGAGGCCTCACTGCTAAAACAGTCCATCGTGTCTCTTCTGGCGGATGAGCGCGTAAGAGCCATCAAGATCGGGATGCTCGGCAACCGGGCCAATGCCGAGGTAGTGGGCGAAATTCTGGATTCGAACGCCTCGCTGCCCGCGGTTCTGGACCCCGTCGTGCGCTCCGCGAGCGGCTTGAGTTTGGTGGATGCGGCAGGGCTCGACTACCTGCGCGAGCACCTGTTGGGCCGGGTCCGGCTGGTCACGCCCAATCTGGATGAGGCCGCCGCCTTGACCGCCTTGAAGGTTGAGAACATGGAGCAAATGAAGGCGGCGGCGCGCAAGCTGGTGGAGATGGGTGCGCGGGCCGTGGTGGTGACCGGCGGCCACCTGGATAAGGCCATCGACGTCTATTTCGATGGCACGGAGATGGAAAGCTTCGTCGGCGATCGGGTGAAACCCGACAATACCCACGGCACGGGCTGCACCTTCTCCTCTGCCATCGCCGCCAACCTGGCCCTGGGCCGGCAACTCCGCGACGCCGTGGTGCTCGCCAAGGCGTACGTGACGGAGGCCATTCGCAAAGCCTATGCCGTAGGGCCCGGCCGCCTCCCCCTGAACCACCTCTACCGGATGCAGCAAAACCCCCGCGCGACGGATCATACCCCCGTCATCCCCGAACCCGGGCACTGATTGAATCGGTGGTTGGTTTGGCTACTCTGAGACCACTGGCAAACGCGGTCCTTCCAAAGCGACAGCAGCACGGGCGAGTAAAGCAAGGCCGGCAATCGGCCTGGTCGCTATTGTTTCCATTGCGGTCATGAGTTATCCTAAGCAGCGGAAATTCTTATGGTATCCATGGGTCGAATAGTTTTTCGCTTTGAGGCGGAGAAGTTTGCAAACGCGGTAGCCTTTTTCGCAAAGCGCATCCGCGATCTCGATAAGCTCAAGGCCGCCAAGCTCCTCTTCTTCGCAGACAAGTACCACGTGCTCCACTACGGTCGTCCGATCATTGGCGATCGATACCACAGCTTGGACTACGGTCCAGTTCCATCGCAGGCGCTGGACATCATGAACGAGACGATTCACGATTCTCCGCCTGTCGTCAAGAAACATCCGTTCAGGGACCTTTTTGAGGGTTACATCTCGGTAGATAGAGCGCACCGTTACCCTAGGTTCCGGGCCAAGAAAGATCCAAACCTGGACGTGTTTTCCGAATCGGAAGTTGAAGCGCTCGAACATACGGTTGCCCAGTACGGAAACAAATCTGGGGGAGCGCTGATCGAGCTAAGTCACCACGAGCCGGCTTGGAAAGCGGTCCAGGGATATGGTGAGATTGACTACCGATTGTTTTTCAGGGCTGATCCAACTTCCGCTGGGAACGCTTCCAAGTTGCTGGAAGCCGACCAGGAAGTGCGGGATTTCGTGGACGCGATTAACAACCTCTAACTG
>JALHUF010000725.1 GCA_022866195.1 Terriglobia bacterium | reverse complement strand
CGTCCACCCCTGATGGGCCCCTGCGGGCTTATCCGCCCCATAATGATTTCTTATTTCCCAAGGGGGGTGGTTCGAGGTAATCTGTAAGCCGACAGCAAGAGTGGGTGCAAGGGCTGGGCACCGGCTCACGGGATAGTGCTCCTCAGGCGGCCCCCGGAACTTGGGCTCGCGCCGACTAGGATGGTCCGGGTTGGGGGCTAGAGGAAGGTTAGCCCTGGGAGGATTCCGGCGGAGCCAAAGACCCCTCCAGCTGAGGGGTTGATGGAAGTTTCCAAAACCGCGGCGTTCCCTCATGTGCAGGGGGCAACTAGCCGATACAGAAGGGAGGTTTCTCGCATGGCAATCAAAGGGGAAGTAGGCGAGATGGCGGGGCAAGTGTGGGAACTGCTCTCGAGCGACGGGCCGCAGACTCTGGAGCAATTGAAGAAGAAACTGAAGCCCCAAGGAGAGGTTCTAAGCTTTGCTCTCGGGTGGCTGGCCCGAGAAGATAAGATCGACTTTGTCCCTGAGAAGAAGACACTTCTCGTTCAGTCGAAGCAGTAGCGCAGATTCTCATGCTACTGGCTCTTTCACCGCGCGGGCCGCGAGGCAGCTTTGGGGATTCGGAAGGAAACGCCATGCAGGCCGGGATCTCGGCGCTTTTGGTACACAGTCGACCGGGCCCGTTGCAGGGACTGGAGCAGGCGCTTCAGGGTCTTGCGGTTAAGACCAGCCAGGCTCAGAGCATCAGCGAAGTGAAGGGCTTGCTTGAAGTGCCGGAGGCTCCGGAACTCGTGTTTACAGATACCCAGCTGCTCGACGGGACTTGGACGGATGTGGTCCGCTTGGGGGAGGCAGCAGCGGTACCCGTGAATGTAATTGTGGTGTCTCGCCTGGTGGATGTCCGGTTTTATGTGGAAGTCATTGAAGGTGGGGCTTTCGACTTTATCGCTCCTCCCTTTGAGCCTTCTGGACTCGCTCACGTAGTGTGCTGCGCAGCGGGAAATGTCTTGCGTCGCAGGGACGTGCAAACGCACGCCGGGGATCATGGCCAGGGAACTCTGGCATTGGCGGTGCCCCCGTCTGGGCTATAAATCAACAAGTGACGAAACGCTGGCCTTGGCAGGCTTGCCGTGTCCAGTTTTGCCAAGCGCCTCCCCGATTCCCTCCGACTCCCCTTTCTATCCAGTTCGTTGCTTCTTCACCTTTCCACCCTGGGGTTATGCGGCAAGGTTCAGACATCGTGGCAGAGGAGACTTCGTGTCTGTACCAGAGGGTACGACCCTCTGTCCGACACCCGGAGAGCCCAGTCTGCGCTGAAACCGTAATTTGACTTCGGTCGGGGCGATTTGTTATAAAACGAACACGGGGAGGATTGCACGGTCAACGGATTTGGAGTTCGGTGTGGCAGCTAACCTGTTGAAAATAAGATGACTAGAGGCAGGAGACGAGTCCGAGCGGGTACCGGTCACCGCAGGCAGCGCTGGACGGCGAGGCGTGTGCGTCTACGCACGAATCGTGTCTCTCGCAGCCGAGCACAGGTCGCCTCAAGAACCTCGAAAGGGGCAACCGGTTGGCAAGCGGCGATTGGACTGAGGCTTGGTTCGTCGGCTCAGGAAGCCCCCGAGAAGCAGCGGGCCGAGTTGCAGTACCTCGCCGCGGTTAAGAACTTTGAGGTTGGGGTGCGGTATTTCCAGAAGGGGAATTACCAGAAGTCCAAGGAGATCTTCGAGAAGCTGGCTGGTGGGCCCACGCAGGAAGTGGCCAACCGGGCGCAGGTCTACTTGCGGATGTGCGAACAGAAGCTCAGTCGGATTGCGTCAGGGCCCAAGGGTGCGGCAGATCTCTACGACTTGGGCGTGGCCCAGCTCAATGCCCGCGACCTCGAGTTGGCAGTCGAGCATCTGAGCAAGGCGCTCAGGTCAGGGCCGAAGCAGGATCACGTCCGCTACGCCCTAGCTGCGGCCCATGCGCTGATGAGAAATGTCGAGGCCGCCCTTGAGCACTTAAGAGTTGCCGTCGAACTCCGGCCAGCCAACCGCTTTCTGGCTGGCGAGGACGAGGACTTTCGCTCGCTGGCCGACGACCCGCGTTTCCAGCGCCTCATCCAATCAGGTGTCGCCTAGGCCTGCCGGACAAACTCCTGGTCACAAGATCTCAGTCGATATGAGGATGAGGGAAGAAGTCGGGCGATGAAGGTTGTGGCCATCGGCGGTGGTACCGGTTTGTCCACCCTTTTGCGGGGGCTCAAGCACTATGTGGGCCAGGTGGTGCGTGCCGCCGCGGTGCAGCCAACGATCTCTCGCCTGACCGCCGTCGTGACCGTGACGGATGAGGGCGGCAGTTCTGGACGCTTGCGGCGCGACTTTCGTATCCTACCGCCCGGCGACATCCGCAACTGCCTCGT
>JALHUF010000724.1 GCA_022866195.1 Terriglobia bacterium | reverse complement strand
AGCAGCTTGCCGCCGGAATAAAGCAGCCCGGTCAACGGTCGCGGTGTGCTGGTCATAGGACCTCGATGCCTCAGGAGGCAGGTGAGATGCGGGCCGGGTCCGGAACGAAGACATCGCTCAGGTCCGCGTGCCCATCCAGCGTGTCAACTTCCTGTCCTTCCACCAGGATTTTAACCTTCTTGACCGCCGGAAGGTTGGCGGCTAGCGAGTTTACAACCGAATAGACCACCAAGCACTCGCTCAGTATGCCGGGTCGGAGGTCGGCGAGCGTCTGGGTAGAGAAATCCAGGTAAGCCGTCCCGTCCGGGGCCAGAAAGACCGCCCGGATGGCGGTGGAGGGCGGCAACGCGCGGCTGTAACCCTGGTGCGAACCCTCCATCAGCCCCAACAACACTTGACGAATCCGATCCGTGTCAGTCTCGGCCCAGGCTATCTGGCGCTTCTCTTCTCGCAATAGTCCCTGCTCGTAGGAAGGGAAGTAGAGCGTGGCCATTTGCTGGGGGCTGGTGGCGGGCTGCAACGCGGCTTCGCTCAGTCGGGTGCGCGCCACCTCCTCACCGTGCTGCAGCGAAGGCTGGAAAGAGACGCGCCGTGCCAACACGTGCAGGTAAAGGACGCTTCCCGCCAGGACCACAAGCAGAACCAGCATGAGCACCTTAGCGCGGCGTGTCATCGCTCCGGACTGCCTCCTTGCCAGGCTTGCAGCCCAGCGGCAATGGCGCTCGCAAGCTGCTGTTGGAAGTTAGAGTCGGTCAGCACGCCGGAGTCCGCGTCCGGAGTGAGACTTCCTATCTCGATGGCCACCGCGGGCGCGTTAACACTGCGCAGGGCGCGCGCCGGCGCTCCGCCCGGCTGGTCGGCGGTCACTCCGGGAATCTGCGCAAGCTTCTGTTGCAGCGCTTGAGCCAGCTGACGGCTTTGGTCGAGGTGGGTGCGATAAACCTTCGTCCAAGGCACCAAGAGAGGCGGAGGCTCCGGGTTGTCCCCCGGGCCCGGCGGCAATGAGGCCTGGTAGCTGTAAACGACCACGCGCGGCGTGGTGGTGCCCAGGTCGCCCGCATGAAACGAGAGAAAGGCCCGGGGATGATGCAGGTTGGCCGCACTCTCCCGCGGCTCGAAAGCCAGATTGACGTCGCCCACCCGCGTCAGAACCACGCGGTACTTGCCTGTGGCAAGCAGGGCCAGCCGGACACGCGCCACGAGCAGGGCGACGACGTCTTTTTCCAGCGCCCCATCGCGGCCGCGCGCTCCCGTGTCGCTTCCGCCGTGTGCCGCATCCAACACGACCGCAGGAAGAGGAGGCCCGGCCGGCGGCGCAGGAACCGCCGGGGTCGCCGCGGTGACGGGCTCCCGGCCGGCGGAAGGCTGGGGCGGCGCGACCGGAGGCGGCTTCAAAACGTCCGCCAGCAGCACCTTTCCGCCCTCGGCCAGAGTCGGATAGAAATTCAGCCCGCTGACCGTCGGCGTGAGAATCAGCTTCGGCACACCGTCCTGATCGTCGAATTGAATCTCGCTCACGTAAGGGTCCTGGAAACGAAACGTCTGCTCCAGGGGCTCAATGGGGCGGGGGCCCAGATACAGATACCACTTGCCGTTACTCGCCGCGGTATGGATGGTGACCTTGTCGGTGAACTGCACCGTGACGCGGGCGCCGGTGGCGGTCTGGTCCAGGCGCACGGTGAACGATGTCGGTTTCACGTCGCCGATGAAGATGCGATTTGTCCCCACCTGGTATTCGACGGTCTCGTGGGTGACGTGGGGGAGCGCGGCGGTGAGAAAATCCACCGGCACCAGCCACTGGCCTCTCGGCCGACGCACGGGCTGAGCCAGAGTCAGCCGCGTCTTGTTTATCTGCACCTTCTTATCGTCCAGGCGCAGTTCGATCACCGCCTCACCGAACCAGATTTTCAGACTGTCTCGTTTCTCCTGTAAGGCATCTACTTTCCCCACCGCGTTGAGAACAGAAATCAGGGGCAGGTACTTGACTTGGTCGATGGTTTCCAGCGGGATCACCGAACGTGCCGCAGGCATGTAAATGACGAAGCTGTCACTGCGCAGGGCGCGCGTCGGCCAGAACAGCACACCCACCACCAGAAGAAAAGCCAGGGTGAGGGCACGACTGGGCCATGCTGAGCGCCGGAGGGTTCGAACCAGAAAGCTCACTGTCTCGCTGCTTTCGCGCCCTGAAGCGGGCGCTCGCTGAGTCTGCGATCCCTACCAATTGCCATTCTATAGTAGTCAGAATCGAGCGTGCAATCATGATTGGGCAGACCTGCCAGGTGCCGAGCGTCTCTCGGCACGCGAGAGGCTGATGGCCCTCGGGTGGGGAGATACGAGGCGGAAGGCTGCCGCGGCCGCGCTCTCCTGCGGGCGTGGGGGAAGGACGGGAGACCGCGGGATTCAGAGGCCAGGTTTGACCAGGCAAGGAGGCAGGATGAGCTCCGCATGGACTTCCCTGCGATTATCGGGGAGGACGTGAAGACCGGCGAGCAGGCACCTCTTTCCCTACCCAGGAACGCCCTTGTGCGCTGCCTTGGCGGCGAACATCGCCTGGTCGGCGGCGGTCAGAACCTGATCGAGAGTCTCTCCGGGAGTCCATTCTGCCAGGCCGATGCTGAGCTCCAGTTTGAAGCCCTGCAAGTGGCCCGCCCGGTTCCAGTCGTCGACGGCCCTCTCTGCGCGATTGACAGCGATCGTGGCCCCATCCAGCGGGGCATCTGCCAGGATGACAAGGAATTCGTCCCCGCCGTAACGCACCACGGCGTCGGAGCCGCGCACGGCCCCTTGGAGTAGCGCGGCGATTTCTGCCAGCACAAAGTCGCCGGTCAGGTGTCCGAAGCGCGTATTGACCTCCTTGAAGTTGTCGGCATCGATCACCATGAAGGTGAGGGGTTTTTCCAGACGCCGCGCCTGCGCCATGAATCGGCTCGCCATGTCGTCCAAGGCCCGGCGGTTGTAAATCTCCGTGAGGGGGTCTGTGAAGGACTGCAGCCGGATGAGTTCGTTCTGAATCGAAGTCGAGATGACCGCCTCTCGCGTGCGACGCAGTTCCAGCCGGCGGGTAATCATGTAGGTGTTGAACAGGATGAGCAAAGCGGCCAGGCCCACAAAGGCCTCGCGCGACACCACCAGCTCCAGGT
>JALHUF010000723.1 GCA_022866195.1 Terriglobia bacterium | reverse complement strand
TGATCAGCCGGCCGTTGGGCAAGACAGTCTCGCCGGCTTGATCGATTCTGACCGGCTGCGTGCCTGCGGGCGCTTGGAGTAACAGGCTGCTATGTGCTCCGCGCTGCTCGGCCCACAGCCCGGAAGAATCCCCGGCGAAAACCAGAAGGAAAGCCCCCACCACGAACAGACGCTGCGTCACCCTTGCCCCCTTAGACCGAATACGGCCTGTGCGCGCGCCATCATAGCATGCCCGCAGGCCCCGGCCGCGCTGGGGATGAGTGAGCGCTTTGCGCGGGCCGTGCTAGAATGAGCACCCGGCGAGTGCCTGCAATTCATTTCCCGGGAGAGCAAGCATGAAAATCACCGATGTTGAGACCCTCTATCTACGCCAGCCCCAAGTGAAGGAGCAGTGTGATAGCGGCCAGGACGCCCTCATCGTCAAGGTCACGACCGATGCCGGCATCACAGGGCTGGGGGAAGTGGATTCGTCTCCCCTCGCCGTCAAGGGGGCAATCGAGGGCCCGTTCTCCCACACCGTGACCTCGGGCCTGCGCGAAATCATTCGCGGCGAAGATCCTTTTGAAACCGAGTACCTCTGGCACAAGATGTATCGCGCCAACATCTACGCCGGGCGACGGGGCATCGGCATCCACGCCATGAGCGGCATCGACATGGCGCTGTGGGACATCAAGGGCAAAGCGCTGGGATTGCCCGTGTGGAAACTGTTGGGTGGCGGGTTCCACAAGAAGCTCCGCTGCTACGCAAGCTCGTTGTTCGGCTCCACGCCCCAGGCCACGCACGACCTGGCGCGGCGCTTCCGCGACCGCGGCTTCAGCGCCGTCAAGTTCGGCTGGGCCCCCATGGGGCGCGACGCCAAGACTGACGTCGACCTGGTGCGCCAGGGCCGCAGGGGCCTGGGAGACGATGCCGACTTGCTCATCGACGCTGGTCTGGTCTGGGACGCGAAGACGGCGCTGCAGCGCGCCCGCGCCTTCGAGGAATTCAATATCTTCTGGCTGGAAGAGCCGCTGAGCCCCGACGACTACGAAGGATACCGAAAACTTTCCGAGGCCACTTCGATTCGCATCGCCGCCGGAGAAGAGGAGAGCAACCGCTTCTCTTTCCTCGAGCTGATGGACAAAGGCAAGATAGACGTTGTGCAGATCGATCTGACCCGCTGCGGCGGCTTTACCGAAGCCATGAAGATCGCCAGCCTGGCCCAGGACCGCGGCCTGGTGGTGGCCAACCACGGCTTCACCACCTACATCAACGTCACAGCCGCGCTGCATTTCCTCAATTCCATTCCCAACGCGCTTATCGTCGAGTTTGTCGCGGAAGAAGAGACCACGCTGCGCGAGAAGATTACTCAGCAGCGGCTGCGCGCCGAGGACGGCTACCTCCGCATCCCCGACGCTCCCGGCCTGGGGATTGACCTGGACGAGGAAGGAGTCCGGAGATTCCGCGTCGCGTGATATAGCCCCCGGTTTTAGCTGGGCACCGCTATGCCGGCCCGAAGGCCAGCCCTATGGCGTGGGCCAAGCTGCCACGCGCCCGTTGCGAGTCCCAGACCGTAGGTCGCATAATAATTCTCCGGCTCATCGTTTCGTCGCCGCCGAACGCCATGCCCGCGAACCTCAGCCCCGATTACCTGCAAGCGGAACAGCGATTCAAGAGCGCCAAAACCACGGAAGAGAAGGTTGCGGCCCTGGAAGAGATGTTCGCCACCATCCCGAAGCACAAGGGAACCGAGAAGATGCAGGCGGACATCAAGCGGCGGCTTTCCAAGCTGCGGAATGAACAGGCGAAAGGGCCTGTCAGCCGCGTGGGGCTCCTGCACCGCGTGGAGAGGGAAGGAGCCGGCCAGGTGGCTCTGGTGGGTCCGCCGAATAGTGGCAAGTCCTCGCTGGTCCGACACCTGACACATGCTACGCCGGAGGTGGCAGACTACCCTTTCACGACGCGCGCACCCCTGCCTGGCATGATGGCCTTCGAGGACGTGCAGATTCAGCTCGTGGATCTGCCGCCCGTCCATCCGGACTTCCCCGAGTCGTGGCTCTACCAGATCATCCGCAACGCTGATGCTGCCCTCCTGGTCGTGGACCTGAGCGACCCGGACCTGCTGGAGGACCTGGACACCACCTTGGGACAATTGGCCAATGCCAAGGTGCAACTGGGGCCAGGCCCGCTTCCGGAGGCTCCCGGGTGGCTGGCGAAGAAGACGCTCCTGGTGGCGAACAAGCTGGATGCCGCGGGCGCGCCGGAGGACCTGGGGATTCTCACGGAACTCTACGGCGCGCGCTTCCCCATTCTCGCGCTCTCGGCCGAAACCGGCGCGGGATTGGACGAACTGCGGCGCGCCGTGTTTGCGCTGCTTGAACTCGTCCGCGTTTACACCAAGGTCCCCGGCAAAAAACTGGAACTCACCGCGCCTTATGTCCTGAAGCGTGGCTCCCGCCTGATTGACCTCGCGGCACACGTCCACCACGATTTCCTTACCCGGCTCAAATATGCGCGCGTCTGGGGCCACGGAAAATTCGAAGGCCAGATGATGAACCGCGACTACCTGCTGGCCGATAAGGACGTAGTGGAACTGCATCGATGAATTAGGCTATCAGGTCATTGAACCATTGAGTGATTGATTCATTGAATGAGAAATTGAGCGGGAGGAGCAGGCGGACTCGGAAGGAGAGCTTATGAGCGCGATCCTGAAGTATGCAGGCGTCTTGTTTGGGGCGTTGTTTGCCGTCAGTCCATCGGCTGGCGCAGAGCAGCCTGCCAGCACTCCGGTAACGGTTGAGTACTACTACAAGCTCGCGCCCGGCGGCGCAAAGGAATGGCTGGAACTCTATAAGAAGAATCACAACCCGATCCTCAAACAACTGATGAAGGAGGGCATTCTCAAGAGCGAGAAACTATATGAGTGCCGCTTCCATGCGGCGACGCCCGCCTGGGACTACAAGGTGGTGATGGTATGGCGCGGCTGGGCGGCCCTCGAGGAAGACCGCCAGCGCGAGCCGGAAATTATCCGCGCGCTCTACCCGAACAAAGAAGACCACGAGCGCGAAGAACGCCGCCGCTGGGAAATCACCCTCGCGCACTGGGACGATGTGCTGAGCGAGGTGCCCTTAGAGTAGAGGCGGGTGCACGCCCCTGGGACGAGGCCAGGGCGAAATGGTTGCTACTTCTTGCGCGGGGGCTGGCTGGGTCGCAGCTCGATACGGCTGGCCAGGGCCCTCTGGGGAAACTTGTACAGATCAACGACCGCCTTGGCGATGTCCGCGCCGGTCAGTTTCCAGGTCTCGCGCGGTCTGCTGCCGGGCGCGGCGGCGAAGTCAGTATCGACACTGCCCGGCATGATGTAGCTGACCCGGATGCCATCGTAGCGGACGTCCTGCATCATCGCTTCGCTGAATCCGTTCACGCCAAACTTGGAGGCGTTGTAGGCGCTCCCGCCCGCGAAGGGGTTAGTGCCCGCCAGACTCGAAATGTTGAAGATGTACCCGCCGCCGCGCTGGCGCATGAGAGGGATGGCCTCGCGGCAGCAATAGAAGGGACCGGAGAGATTCGTTGCGATCGTCGCATCCCATTCTTCGGGAGTGAGTTGATCCACCGGCTTCATGATTCCGATCCCCGCGTTGTTCACCAGGATGTCGAGGCCGCCGAAGCGCTCCACGGCGGCATGGATTAGCTTGCGACAATCCTCGTAGCGACGGACGTCGGCGACCATGCCATCCACGCGGTCGCCGGCAGTCGCGGCCAGGTTCTCCAAGGCCGCTCGCAACCTGGCAGAATCGCGCCCGCAGAGAAAAACCCTCGCGCCCTCCGCGAGCAACGCCTGGGCGATGCAATAGCCAATCCCGCGCGTGCCGCCGGTGACGATGGCGACCTTGCCTTTCAGTTCCGAGGCCATCCCCAATCCTCCCCCGTTAACATGACAGGCCCTCAGCTTACGCCGCGAGCAGGACCCCGAGCAACTACTCACCGACTGAAGCGTGCCCGCAGCTCCGGGCGCACTGCAAGACCGCGCATTCGGGCCCGCGGGTTCCCATAGCCCTAGCCAGTCTCCGTAGTCTCGAAGGCTCTGGCAGGCCAGAAAACGGACACCTGGTCCTCGAAGTCGATATGGCCGCGCCCTACTCCCTGACGCCTGTCTTGACATCAGACATTTTGTGGAGCATTATTCTGCTCCGTTACGCAATCTGCTCCCCGCTGTCGATGAACTCGCCTGGGGGCGTGTTCCAACGGCGGAGTAGGCCCTAAGGCACGCACGAGCGGCGTTCGCTGCTTGTGCCGCGTGGGCTCAACTGGGCGCAGCGCGGTTGCGGGGGCTTCACGGCCTTATCATAACGGCTTATGAGTATCAACATTGGCTTAGACATTGGGGCGGTCAGTCTGAAACTCGCCGCCCTAGGCGCGCCCGAGGATAAGCCTCTACTTGATTCGCTTACGCGCCTCGGACGCGAATCCTTCTTCGCCAGTGAGTTCCCAGCTTCCGGCCCGTTTGCGGGTCGCCCGCTGGTGCTTTCCCGTTATCGCAAGATCCAGGCGAGCCCCATCCAATCGACGTTCGACCTCCTGAAGGAATTCTACGACCACGTCCCCGAGCACAGCGTCGAAGGCATTCGCGTCACCGGTTCCGGCAGCCAGTTGATTGCCAAGATTCTGGGCATCTACTTTGAAAACGAGTTTCGGGCCATAGCCAAGGCCGTGCGGGTTTTTCATCCCCAGGTGCGCACGGTCTTCGAGATGGGCGGCGAGGCTTCCAAATTCATGCGCCTGGAGCCGACGGAGCATTCCAAGCACCTGGGAATTGTGGATTACGAGACCAGCGGCGACTGCGCGGCGGGGACAGGCTCCTTCATCGAGCAGCAGGCTTCGCGCCTGCTCTACTCGGTGGAAGAAGTAGGCCCCGTGGCCTGCGGCGCCAGTTGCGCGGCGCGCGTCGCCGGCCGGTGTTCCGTCTTTGCCAAGACGGACATGATCCATGCGCAGCAAAAGGGTTACTCGACGGACCAGATTCTGCGCGGCCTTTGCGACGCGGTGGCGCGCAATTTCAAATCGAGCAACGTGAAAGGCCGTACCATCGTTCCCCCGGTGGTTTTCATCGGCGCCGTGGCGCTCAACCAGGCAGTACGCGAAGCCCTCCGCCAAGCGTTCAAACTGGAGGAGTCTGAATTCATGGTTTCAGACCTCCACGCCTGGCTGGGCGCCGTCGGCGCGGCCATGCTCGAGTCCGAGGAGCGGCGCAAGCGGTCCTTCAAGAACATCCATCAACTCCAGCAACACCAGGCCGCGAAGAAGGCCTTTGCGTGCTCCGAACCACTCTCCATGGCGAGCGTCATCCTGTTGCGCGACCGGGTCAAGCCGCCGGAGCCGCCTAAGGTCACGCCCGGGGAGAAAATCGAAGCCTTCCTGGGAATCGACGTCGGCTCAGTCAGCACCAATCTGGTGGCTATCGACGCAGACGGCAATCTCCTGAAGGAGATCTATCTTTACACCGAAGGTCGCCCCATCGAAGTGGTGTCTCGGGGGCTGAAGGAGATAGAGGCCGAACTGGGTGCCGTCCTGGATGTGTGCGGCGTGGGAACCACCGGTTCCGGGCGGGAATTGATCGGCGAACTGGTTGGCGCCGACACGGTGAACGACGAAATCACCGCCCATAAGACCGGCGCCCTGCACGTCTGCCAGCGCATGAACCTCGAGCCCACCGACACCATCTTCGAAGTTGGCGGGCAGGATTCGAAGTTCATTTCCATCGACGATGGCGTGGTAGTGGACTTCACCATGAACGAAGCCTGCGCCGCGGGCACCGGCTCGTTCCTGGAGGAGCAGGCGGAGAAGCTGGGCATTGCCATCAAGGAGGAGTTTGCGCGTCTGGCGCTGGCCTCCACCTCTCCCACACGGCTGGGGGAGCGCTGCACGGTCTTCATGGAACGCGACGTCATCGGCCTCCTCCTGAAGGGGGCGGAGGTGGGCGACCTGTGCGCTGGCCTGGCCTATTCGGTGGCGCTCAACTACCTGAACCGTGTGGTGCGCGGGCGCCGCATCGGCAAGGTGATCTTCTTCCAGGGGGGGACAGCCTACAACGACGCCGTTGCTGCCGCCTTCTCGCAGATTCTGGGCAAACCTATCATCGTGCCACCCCACAACGGGGTGATGGGCGCTATCGGCATGGCGCTCATTGCGCGCGCGCGGATGCAGGGAACCAACCGACCCAGCCGCTTCCGCGGCTACGATCTCTACCGCGTGAACTTTTCCACCCGCGAGTTCGTCTGCCGCGCCTGTTCGAACTACTGCGACATGAAGGAGTTCACCATCGAAGGGCAGCGGAGTTATTGGGGCGACAAGTGCTCGGACAAGTTCCGCAAGCGTGCCCGCACCGACCGTCAACCGGTCATCGAGGACCTGCTCGAGTTCCGCGACAAGGCGCTCGAGGAAGGCTACGCACCGCCCCAGGGAGGCGGCCGACCCACGG
>JALHUF010000722.1 GCA_022866195.1 Terriglobia bacterium | reverse complement strand
GCATGCCAGCTTCGTTCAATCGGCGGGCGCTGCCCAGCCCAGCAGAGTTCGCGGGCACTGAATCGCCGACCACCATACTGACCGCCGGTTTGCCGCTATACATCTATGTGCTGCGAGCCGCGCAGCGTTTCGCGCAACCATCCACGGTGATCGTCGGGTGGAAACGCGCAAAGGCGCGGTCACCTTCTCCTCCCGCCAGGAATAGCGGCAGACAGATCGTTACGGTCTGCTCCGGTCGCAGCGATTCCAGCACCTGGCGCACCGCCAAGCGGGTGATGGTCCCCTCCGGGATCTCTTCCCCCGAACAGGCGATGAGGCCCACCTTTTTCTTGGGGAGTTCAGGCATGGCTCACCTCGCCCCTCATGTTGTCCACCAGTTCCTTGACCTCCTCGGCCAGCGCGTGGGCCAGTTTATGACCACTTTCGTCGAGTTCGGAGATGCCGGAGGGCTTTAAATCGGGATGGCGGCGGCACACGTCCAGAACCTGCAAACCGTGCGCGACTCTGCCGCCTGCCCCCTCCACAACTTTGGCGGCACACGCGCGCACGCAGCCGTCAATTGCTATGGCCCCGGCGCTGGAAAGCTCAATCTGCGTTTCCTTGTCCCCCAACACCAGTAAGGCAAGCGGCATCAGTTGTGTCCGCCCGGGACACAACTCCTCCGTCACCACGTAGGCGCCTTCTCTGGCCACCGACCCGAGACTCTTGCCGATCCCGCTGCACGGGACAATCAGGACTTTCTCTTTCATTTCTTCATCTCCGTTTCGGCCTGATCCTTGACCAGAGCCGAATATGCATCCGCATCGAGCAGCTGGGTGCGGGCGCTCTCCCAATCGGCAAGCTCCACGACCGCCAGCCAACCTTTGCCATAAGGATCCTGGTTGATCAGTTCTGCCGCCCCCTCGAGCGAGGGATTGATCTCGACAATGGTTCCCTTCACCGGAGAAGGGAAGCTGACATTGACTTTCACCGTTTCGATGTCGGCGAACTCTTCGCCCGATTCCAGGTCCGTTCCAACCGGCTTGACTCTCGCAAAGGCGACATCCCCGCTGTGCTGTTGTGCAAAGTCAGACAAGCCCAGTCGCGCACGGCTCCCCTCGCGCTTTACCCATACGCCCGTTTCGCTATAGGCGAGAGCCCTGGGGATCACAAAGGTGAACTTGTCTATGGTCACCTTGAGCATCTGTTCAGGCATCTTCCACTCCTCGTAACCAGGACCAGCGCTCCACAACGCGCGGTCAACTAGTTGAGCCTCACTGAGACCGCGCGGCCTGATCTGTACTGTTGTTGCGTTCCAATCGGCACTTGCCCAGCCGGAGCGCTTCCTTCAGCCGTGCCAAGTCCGACTGCATCACTTCGTCGCACGGGCAGCACTTATCCAGTAGCCGGTATAACGCTTCGAGTTGCGGCGTGCTGGCGGGCGTGAGCGAGTAAATCACGCGAGTGCCGTTGCGGACATCTTGTACCAGACCGGCATGACGCAAAGCCGCCAAGTGGCGCGAGATGGTGGGCTGGGGGATCTCCAGGACCGCTTGGAGGTCGCAGACGCAGATGCTGCCCATCCGCAGCAGGTTGAGGATTCGCAAGCGGGTGGGCTCGCCCGCGGCCTTCAGGAGTTCGTCGAGTCGAGTTGTCATCGGGCCATCCATTCGCCTAGCCGAATAAGCAAATGGAATGCCAGGCGGCCTAGATTCTCATGTTCCCTCGGTAACCGCTTGATAACACCGAAGTTACGAGAGAGTTCCGCAACGACATCTGGCCGGCCTGTCAGCGGCAATTGGGCGAGGTCGCGCATTTGCGCGGCATCAGATGGGTCATTTCTCTTGTCTTGGGATGAGTCTGTCTTGTAGGCGTTCAACGAAGCAGACGAAGCACGGCGCTTTTCGTTCGGCTTCGATGGAGGTGACGGCGGCGCTAGCCCTCGCGCACGAGTTCGAAAACAGTGATCTCGGGTGGGGAGCCGAAGCGGATGGGAACGCCGAAGGTGCCGAGGCCGCGGTTGACGTAGAGCTGCGCCGCACCTTTTTGGAACCAGCCCCGGACGTAGTCTGTAATCAGGCGGGCGGGGGTGAGGCTGGGGTGGATGAATTCCAGGTTTACTTGTCCGCCGTGGGTGTGGCCTGCCAGCGTCAAATCGATTCCCAGCTCCGCGGCGCGGTCAAAGGCGTTGGGGTTGTGGGTAAGGAGGATATTCACCGTGTCAGGCATCACCAGCTGCTCCGCGCCTGCGAGATACTGCCGCACCACGCGTCCGCCGGGCGGGCCCAGGCGCGTGCGCGACTCGAAATTCACGCCCAGCAGGTTGAGCGTGGCCCCCTGAGACCCAATGGGCGCGCGCTCTCGCCGGAGGATGCGAATATGTTGCGCTGCAAAAAGCCGCGCGATGGAGTCCTCGGTGTCAGTCCAGAGCTCGTGGTTCCCCAGGCAGCCGAACACGCCGAGGGGCGCCTTGAGGCCGGCCAGCGCCAGCACCACCGGCTCCTGCGTCGCGGGGTCCCAGTTAATGAAGTCTCCGGTCAGGGCCACGAGGTCGGGTCGCAACTCGTTGGTGAGCGCGACGCATTTGCGGACCTCCTCGGCCGTCATGAAGGGGCCGATATGTATGTCGGAAAGCTGGGCGATGCGCAAGCCCTCAAACGCCTTCGGCAAGCGTGAGAGCTTGACACGGTGACGCGTGATTTCGACGTTGAGCCTCCCGTACAGGAGGCCGTAAGCGCCAGCCACAAACGGTGCCGCACTCACCGCGAATGCGGTCTGTTCCAGAAAGCGACGCCGGCTGCGCGAGGGCGGATCGGGCGCGGCGGGCTGGAACGCCGGACGACGATGAGCGCGGACCGCAGCCGCAACCTGGCGATAGCACCAAAGGAGCGTCCTCGCCAGCCGATCAGCGACCCAGAACACCATGATGACCGCAAAGCCGAGGAGCGAACTCACCACCCACCACAGGAAAGGCGCCTCGACGAGCGCCGCTTCGAGTGTCAGGCCAGTGGGAGTGCCTTTGTCTCGTACCCAGGCGAGGTTGTAGGCGAACAGGATGATGTAGGCGATTGCCGCCACGCCCCCCAAATTCTTTCGCCACGCCTTGTTGGGGATGAGCTTTTCGCCCAGTTCCGCCACGCGCCGGAACCAGAAGAGCTGGCTGGCGAGAAAAATCAGGAAAGTCGCAGCGGTGACCAGAAACCTGGCGAAACCCATAAGCACCCTGATGAACCTACTCTACAAATGTCACACTTATCCGCTCGTGCCGTCAAGGAGCCGAGCGAACGTCCGCCCTCGTAAGAGGCCGTCCCTAGAGAGGACGGCACGGATGTGCTTATGGTTGCAGGCGCCGCGGGCGAACCGTAGCCTGCGCCGTCCGGGGAAAGCCGGATGTCTCGCCTCTTGCCACGCGCAGGCGAAGGCGATAGATTGAAACCCGCGCTTGGCAGGAGCGCG
>JALHUF010000721.1 GCA_022866195.1 Terriglobia bacterium | reverse complement strand
TGTTTAAGGCACGAGATGCTCAGTGTCAGGGAAGCTTGTTTCCCAGGACCAATCCGGCTTGGGCGGTCAGAAGGGCTGTGCTCCCTTGTTGTCATTTATGCCGGTCGATTCCGCAACTGCGTATGTGCGGAACGGAATCGCGTCGGAGGCGCACGTAAGAAATGAGGGAGCCAAAGGCCGAGAGCGACCTTACGGCGGGAAATTCATGCGGCGCAGGAGTTCCTGGACGCGCGGGTTGGGGGGGGTGAACCAGGGCGAAAACTATAGCTTATCCAACTTCACTCAACGGTCTCATTTGCGCTGAAGTCGGACAGCAATTGGTTGGAATGGGGTTTAGCTGCGTCGAGTAGCTGAGGCGGACATCGAGTACACAGGGAACGGCGTACCAATCTTCCCGCGCTTCTTTTGTCTTGTCGGGGGCAGGAAGTGACATGCAAAATGAATCAGCGAACTGCTTTTCTATGGGTTTACTATTCTAATTTTATAGGTTTTGGTCTAATGCGATTAGATATCTTTCGACTTGACATGCCACCTTTCCCCTGATATGTTTATGCGATCGGGTGCCACCAGCTTTGGTAGCATCGGGTGGCGCAGATCGCAGGGGGTCTTTGTGAGGCCCTTAAAAGCGGCAAAAAGGGACCTATCTATGGTCTTGGCACGTTGTCTGAACCCAGCCGCTGGGGTTCCAGCCAACGGAGGCAGACCATGGAAAAGGTCGTCAATGTCGTCGGTCACGTCGCGCTAGGTGGGGTTCCGGCTTGCCAAACAAAGATTTCGTCGACCGCGTCGACGCGCGCTATTGAACGGTTTTACCGGATATCTGAAGTGGCAAGTGTCCTGCGCGTCTCCCGGCCTCACGTATACAACATCTTGCGCGGCGAGTTCGTCATCGACTTGAGCCGCCCCGGACGCAGAGGTATCAAGTTGGTTCCAGAGTCCACATTGCGGCGGGTTCTAGAGCGCCACAAGAAGCGATTCAGGTAGGCAGTTATGCTCATTGCTCGGAAGAGGGGACGCACGTACCACTTGCAGGGCCGGATTGGTGGTCGCCGTGTGCGGGCGTCGCTGGGGACTCGGAGCCAAGACTCCGCTCATCTTCTCACGAGTGCGATTGAACGCGCGATAGCTCGTGGTAGGGATTCGGATAGCTGGCCAGAGCTTTCCCACAAACTCCCTCCCGCCACCTTTCGCAAGCTGGCAGCCATCGTGGGGTATACGGAGAAGCCTCGACCTGAGCCTCCAAAGTGGAGTGACCTTGTATTGGGTTTCTCTGCGCACGCTAAGCGCCTAATCGCCTGCAGGAAGCTGCGAGATACAACCTTGGCGCGCTACCAGCAAGCGATCTCGGCTTTCTCAGCTTTTCTGGCCGCATCGGGTGTATGCCGGTTGGAGGAAATCACGCGTAGCAGCATAGAATCCTTCAAAGCCTGGAGACTCGAAAGAATTCTCATGAAGAAGCAGGCACGGGGCGGTGGTGGGCTCGACCTGGATATCGCTATCCTTCATCGCATCTTCAGCTACGCGCAAGAGAATGAAATGCTGCTTCGCAATCCCGTGAAGATGGAAGGAAAGCCGGGAGGTGACCCGAAGGGTGGAGCTCAACCGTTCCAAGCCGAGGAGCTGGCGAAGCTGCGGGAGACTGCCGAGGACGACTTGCTTACGTTTCTTCTGTTGCGGCATTCAGGGCTGCGCGGCGGAGACGTAGTCGATCTCCGTTGGAACGAAATAGACCGGAAGGGTCGTGGCATTAACCGGGTGACGCAGAAGCGGCAGAAGCGCGTATGGATTCCCCTGCATCCCGAGCTTTTGTTCGCCTTAGAAGCCGAACGTGAGCGTCGGCAGCCGCGACCGGATGAGACCGTTCTGCTGAACCCGACGACCAGCAAGCCGCTGACGCGTCCGAGGTTGTACGAAAGGATGAAGGCTCTCGGCAAACGGGCCGGGGTGAGTCACGTCCATCCGCATCGCTTCCGGGATACTTTCGCGGTAGACCTGCTTCTCAAAGGGGCTAGCGTCTATGACGTGGCGAAACTTCTAGGCGACACGGTAGAGACTGTTGAGAAATACTATGCGTCGTACGTCCGGGAACTCCGAGAACGGGCACGACGTTTTGTTGAGAGCCAGGAAGGGCTTGAGAATGTGGACACAAATTGGACACAACGACAGGAGTCCGAACTGAAGACACAATAGAAACAAAGGAGATACGCGCGAGCAAGCCTGTAAGCCGAAAAATACCGACACGGTTCCCAAGCAGACTAGTGGCGATGGCCAGCAGGGACAACAAGACGCTTCATGGAATTATTATAATAATTCTATACCTCAGTTGGATAATGTGCTCACACGGGATAATTTTGTGCTTGACAGGTGCCTACCCCATTTGCAAGAATGGGCGATGTACGGCTCCTCGACTGGACCTGCGATGTCTGGAATGGGAGCGAAAAAGTCACTGGATGACTTTTGTGTGCGGCGAACAGGGGCGGTCTGAAACCTCTGGCGGGTGTCTAAACCGACGCTGCCTAGGTTTCAAAGACGGAGGTGCCCCGTGGAGAAATTCCTCAAGGTCGCCGAGCTCGCTCAAATCCTCCAGGTTAAGCCGACGACGATCTACACCTGGGTCCGCCAAGGCAGAATCCCCCATACGAGAATCGGCCGCCTCGTCAGATTTACGCTGGCACAGATTAGTAAGTTCACAGACGGTAGCGGCAACAAAAGTGCGCCGATGACCGATGCCTCATCATAGGGAGCGGGAACTCCAGTGAGCATCTACAAGCGTGGCCGGTTCTGGCACTTCGACTTCCGCTTTGATGGCGTGCGCTATCAAGGGTCTACGCGTCAAACTAGTAAGCGAGAGGCCGAGCAGGTCCTTAGCGCGCTCAAAACCGATCTCGCTCGGAGGCGAGTGAATCTTCCGGCCAAGAGCGTCAAATTTCGCGAGGTCAGCGACCGTTATGAAGAGCTTTCAAGGACCGACAGCAGACCTTCATACGTTGTTGAGAAATACCACATCCGAAAACACCTCCTACCCTTCTTTTGGCGAGATCCTCGTGCACGCAATCAACCGTGAGTCGTGCGAAAAGTACAAGCGCAGGAGGCTGCTTGATGGCATGACGAAGGTTACGGTCAACCGAGAACTGAGCACACTGAAGTCCATCCTGAAGTACGCTACGGAATGCGGGGTTGCTCCCGAAGGGGTGGGACGAAACGCGCGAATGTTTTCGGGAGTGGAGAACAAAGAGAAGCGCCCTCTTAAAGTGGATGAATTCGGCCTGCTCGTGGAAGTGTGCGCATCTCTCGAATTCCAAGTGATGGCGCCCCACCTCCTTCCGCTCGTGGTCGTCGGGGCCTTTGCAGGTTTGAGACCTAGTGAATTGATGCGACTGGCCAAGGAGGACGTGGATCTGGAAATCGGGATCATATGGGTACGGAAATCGAAGACCCCTTCGGGAATTCGCTACGTGCCGCTGAAGAAAGAGGCTTGGGAAGTCCTCCGGTACTGGCTGCCACGAACAAAGGGCAAATGGGTATTTCCCAGCCCGAAGATGCCCGGAGCGCACATTAAGGATTTCGGGAAGGCGTTTGACAAAGCCGTGAAGCAAGCCGGGCTGCAGGGGATCACCCCCGATTGCTTACGCCATACGTTTGCCACGAAAACCAAACGCCATGTCCGCCGGCTTTCCGATCTGCGTGAAATGATGGGCCATTCCAGCGATCGGCACACGGAGCCTTATCTGCATGAAGAGTTAGAAGACAAGCGTGCGGCCGTTGAGGCGCTCCCGGTCCCTGCAAATTTCACTACAGTGCTCGAAAAGTGGAAGGAGGAGCCCCGCCAAGACACGCGCCAAGTGCGGGATTCTCCAGGGGTTGAAATGGTAGGCCCGTGGGGACTCGAACCCCAGACCTCTACCGTGTCAAGGTAGCGCTCTAACCAGTCTGAGCTACGGGCCTAAAACGACTGCTTGCGCCAATGTACCCTCAGACCTGGCCGACAAGGTCGGCCCGCTCTAACCAGTCTGAGCTACGAGTCTTGAGGGCTGACTCTTTCAAACTAACGCAACTCGCCGCAGGTGTCAACGCAGCGCTGGGCGGCAATCAGGGCTTGCTGATGGTGAATGGCTCATCGATCGTGAAATCGGCGCCACCAATCTTGTCGTGCAGCACCACATGGAACTTGTACTCCCCGGGCTCGACGCTGGACGGCGTATTGACATGGTCGGTCACCGGTACGTGGGGGGGTGGATACACGTACTGTTCGTTCACCAACTCCGTATCATTCTGCTCGAATAGGGGCTTCCCATCCGGGCCGATGATTCCCCAATCTTCGGTCAGATGGATTTGTCCCTGGTCGTTCGCTTTCAGGCCCAGGACGCGAAAGCGCAGCCAAATGCTTTGCCCGGGAGTGAACACGGGCGGGGCCAATGCGGCGCCGTCGCGGCTGTTGGCCAGCTCGATGCTTTTCGCCACCAAGGTTGCGCTGGTCTCGAGCGGCGGGGCATTGACGGTAAAGCTAGCCGTCGCCGCCTGAGTCTTATGCGCAATCTGGTCCTCAGCCTGGATGTTGATGGCGTACTGGCCGGGCGGCGCCCAAGCCGGAAGGCTCATGTGGAAATTGCACTTGACGGGTCCCGCGTCTTCGCCAGCCTGCTGTTTCACTTCAATTGTCTTGGTTTCGAAAAACGGCTTGCCGTCAGGCGCTGTTACTTGGTGCCGGGCTACGACGGAGATGTAGGAGTCCTTATCGCGCGCATACCCCGGAACCTCGTAAAATATACGCACATCGTCCTCAGGCTTGTATTCCGTACTCGCGCGCGGCGGAGCAGTGTCCGAATCCGCGAAGCGCAGGTTGGCAATGCCAAAGGTTAGAACGGGAACCCGCGGGTGGTGGCGCACGTACAGGGAAGCGAAAATCGTGCCGCCCAAGCAGAGCAGCAGAAAAAGCACCGCACCCACTCGCTTGGCCGTCCCGGGGGCCTCCCGCGCCACGATAGTGTGGGCAGCCAGGTCACCCACGCGCTGCTTCTTCTTTGTCAGCAAAGCGACGATGAGCGCTACCAGGTAAATGCCGATCGCATCCACCACACGCAAGATGTTGCGCACCGCGGCCTGGGAGAACTGGCAGGGGGCGCCTGCGACGGTTCTTACGCGCAGGCCCAAAAGAAGTTTTCCAGGTGTCGCACCCGCCAGAGCTTCGAACACGATCAAGTAGACAAGAAACACCAGGCTGCTTACCGCGATTATGACAAGGGCGGGGAGACCGGTGAGATTGAATCCGCTGGGCGTCAGCCCACCGAACAGGGCGCCATAGACATTGCCCGTCAGCCAGAAAGCCAGGAAGAGAAAGACAAGGTCAATCAGGTGTGCCACCAAGCGTGCCCCCAGCGAGCCAAGCGGCGGCGCCTGGGGGGCGGCAGGCACAGGCAAAGGTTCTGGCCCCTGCGCGGGGGGGGCAACTGAGGCTGCTGGCACTTGCGGTGCCACT
>JALHUF010000720.1 GCA_022866195.1 Terriglobia bacterium | reverse complement strand
TGGATAGCGAAATTGAATATGAGCGCTCGGTGGAGTTTGTCAGCCGCTGCCAGCCGTCGCTGGTGGGCCACGTCAAGCTCTACACGCGCGATACGCCGATGTTTGAGGAGTTCGGCATCCAGGCGGAAGTGGACAAGGCTTTGAAGCCCAAGGTGTGGCTGAAATCCGGCGGCTACATCGTCATCAACCAGACCGAAGCGCTGGTGGCCATCGACGTCAACACGGGCAAGTTCGTCGGCAAGACCAACCGCCTGGAAGATACCATTGTCAAGACCAACATCGATGCCGTGAACGAAATCGTGCGCCAGATACGCCTGCGCGACCTGGGCGGCATCCTCGTCATCGATTTCATCGACATGGACGAGCGGCGGAACCGGATGAAGGTGGTCCAGGCCCTGGAAGAGGCCCTGCGCCACGACCGCGCGCCGACGAAGATTCTCTCGTTCAACGATTTTGGCCTGGTGGCGCTCACCCGCAAACGCGTCAAGCAATCACTGGAGCGGACGCTGTGCCAGCCCTGCACGTATTGCAGCGGCTCTGGCTGGATTAAGTCCGTCGCCAGCATCTGCTACGAGATCGCGGGTGAAGTCAAGAAGATGGCCAAAGAGATCGAGGGCGATACGATCACGCTGCGCCTCAATCCCGAGGTGGCCCACGCCCTGAAGTCCAGCCAGGGCACGCTGCTTTCGGAACTCGAATCCCTGACGCGTAAGGACATCATTATCAAGAGCGATCCCACCGTCCACCAGGAGCGGTTCGAAATTTATTAGGGTAAGGGTGGATTGGTGTAAAATGCGCCGGAACGGTCTAGTGTGCCCCGCTGGGCGAGAGATTTCAGCTGCCCGATTGAAGTAGGTCTTGCGACATTTCCCGCGCGCTGAAGCCCAGCAAGAGCACGCCAGCGCTTCCCCGTTCTCCCGACTCGGAAATTTCGTGTCGGAAGCTACTCCCTAGCTCCTGGACTGGACGTTCATGCACATCCTTTTTTACGTGCCAGACAACGAAGTCACCCGCAATTTCGTTCCTCATCTCTGGCCATTCTTGCTGCAGAGGCTCACGCCCAAGGAACACCGCGTCACCATAATCGATGGCAACGCTCAGCATTACCGTCCTGAAGAACTCGTAGATTTCATCGCCCAGAATCACGTTGACCTGGTGGGCATGGGCTTCATGACCCGCATGGCGCAAAGTGCCTACCGGATGGCCGCCGCCATTCGCCAGGCCACCACGGTGCCGATTGTCATGGGCGGCCCGCACGTCACCGCCGTGCCCGATGAGCCCTTGGGCCTGACGGGCCACCCTCGCTATGCGGATGCCGTGGTGGTGGGTGAGGCCGAAGATACTTGGCCCCTGGTGGTCCACGACGCCGTCCGCGGGCAACTGCAGAATGTGTACCGGCCGGCGACGGTGGCGGGCAAGGAAGTCAAACCCTCTCTCGCTCACTATCCCGTGGTTGCCTGGGAGGAGGTGGACCTGGCACGGTTCGACCTGATGCGCTTTGTTCCGGCCGGGATCAAGAAGCTCCTGAGGCATTTCCAGTTCAACTACGACAGTGTTTACCTCCTCCCGGTAGAAACCGGACGTGGTTGCCCCTATGGATGCGACTTCTGCACGGTGACGGGTTTCTTTGGACACCAGCTTCGTTTCCGCGAGAATGAGAACGTCATCGCTGAGCTGCTCCGCTTGAAGGCCATGGCCAAGCAGAGGAATGGCCTCCCCATAGCCTTCTTCGTGGACGATAATTTTGCCATCAACCGCGCGCGTGCCAAATCCCTGTTGCGCGATATGATTCGCCACGACGCCTGCCTTCCCTGGACCGGCCAAATCAGCATCAATCTCTTACAGGACGAGGAGTTGGTGCAACTTATCGCGGCAACCGGCGGCCGCTGGATCTTCATAGGTCTGGAGTCTGTGGATCCGGATAGCCTGAAGGGTGCCCATAAGGAGTTTAACAAGCCGGAGGAGTACAAGGCTGCCCTGAACAACCTCGCCAAACATGACGTTTACGGCATCACGTCCTTCATTTTCGGGATGGAGGCCGACAAGCCCGGCGTGGCGCGCAAAACGATTCAGGAGATTGACAACTGGCCGGCCGGCTTGCCGGTGTTTGGCTTGCTCACTCCCTATCCAGCAACCCCCTTATACGACCGCCTGCGGGACGAGGGACGCCTGACACGCCCGGAACACTGGCTGGATTTTCAGGCCTTCAAAACAGCCTATGCCCCCAAGGGGTTGTCGCCGTAGGAAGCAGAAGCCGAGATACGGCAGGCCTGGAGCCATTGCTACGCGCCCGCAGCCTTCCGCCGCGCTCAGCGCTGGTTAGTCGAGAACAAGAAACCCTTCGGCTATCAATTGATGCACTTTGTATCCCGCCTGCTGTTTCGCGGGATCTACTTCAGGCAAATGAATCGCTGGGCGTATCTCAAACTGCTGGCGCAGAATACTCATACGCTCGGCAGTCTGGTTCGTTCCGGATTCCGCGGCCGAAGTAAAAAGACGCCCGTCGGGGAGATTCCCCACACCGCGCCGGTGCCTGAAAGCACCGCTACCCCGTAAGTTTTACCACGCGTTCACCTTGGGCACTACGAGCCGCAGCCGCCCGGTGCGCCCAGATCCACGGCAGTCCGGGCTGCGACGCTAATCCGGGGCAAGGATTAACTTCCCCTGACGCACCCCGTCGATTAGAATCACCGCTGGCGGGATGATCCCGCCAGGAGCGACGCATGGTGACGCAGGAGCAAGTCTATGAGGTGCTTCGCAAGTGTTATGACCCGGAGATTCCCATCAATATCGTGGATCTCGGCCTGATCTACGACGTGGCGATCAGCGAGGATCACGTCAATGTCGTGATGACGCTGACGGCCCGGGGCTGCCCGCTCCACAACTTTATCAGTCAGGAAGTAAGGGCGCGCGTGGCGAAGATTCCCGGCGTCAAGTCGGCGAACGTCCAGGTAGTCTGGGATCCGCCCTGGGACCCGAGCCGCCTGAGCTAGGCGGCGAAGAAGATGCTCGGCCTCACGTAGAGGCGGGCGGAACAGGTTACAGAGCGAAGATGACGAGCGAGAGGTTGTTGATCTTGGATTTTGGATTTTAGATTTCAGATTTTGGATCTGCGGTTGCCATCTCGGGACTGAAAGCCTTGTACGTTAGGCCTGACCTGACAACGGGAGAAGGTTTTTCCCTGTTCCCTGTTCCCTGTTCCCTGTTCCCTGTTCCCTGTTCCCTACTCCCTGTTCGCTACTCGCTATTCGCGTTCTTCTAGCCTCGAAGCAGATTGCGCAGCAGGAAAAGCAGATTCGCCGGGCGCTCCGCGAGGCGGCGCATGAAGTAGGCGTACCACTGTCGCCCGAAGGGGACGTAGACGCGGACTCGATAGCCTTGGCGGAGCAGCTCCCGCTGCAACTGCCGCCGGATGCCATACAGCATCTGGAATTCGAAGCCGTCGGTGCCCATCCCGTGCGCACGCGCGAAAGCTTGGGTGGCAGCAATCATGCGCGGATCGTGGGTAGCGATGGCGTGGTAATGACCGCTCAAAAGCATCTTCTCCATCAGCCGGACAAAGTTCCGATCTACGTCGGCCTTGCGGGGGAAGGCCACCTGTAGCAGCTCCTTGTAGGCACCTTTGCAGAGCCGAATGCGGGCGCCGGTCTCGAGCAGTGCTTCGACGTTCTTCTCACTGCGGTACAGGTAAGACTGGATAACGATTCCTAGCACGTCACGCGGGGCATTCACGGCCCGGAAAACGCGGAGCGTGGCATCCGTGTAGGCCGAACTCTCCATGTCGATACGCACGAAATTCCGATAATCGGCCGCGCGCCGGCAAATGGCCTCGACATGGCGGCGGGTCAAGTCCTCGTCGATCGCCAAGCCGAGCTGCGTGAGCTTGATGGAGATGTGCGATTGGATTCCTTCGGCCACCACCCGGTCGAGGATGGAGAGATACACCTGGCAGGCTTCTTCCGCCTGCTGCGCTTCGTGCACACTCTCGCCCAGGTAATCAAGCGTGACGGCAAATCCCTCTGCGCTCAGCCGGCGGACGCTGCCGACGGCATCTCCGAGTTCCTCACCGGCGATAAAACGCGCCGCCAAGCGTCGCCCCCAGGAGGAGCCCAGCAGAAGATTTTTCGGGGCCTCGCGTTCGGAAAGATAGAGGAGGAGGGAACGGAGCATGAGCAAAGGTTACAGGGAATAGGTTACAGGGAACAGGAAGGCAGCGAGGGGTGGAAATGCCACTCTTTCTCTGTTCCCTGTCACCTGTAACCTGTCCCCTGACTGTTTAATGTTCGGCTTCCAAAAACCTCTCAGCGTCCATGGCGGCCATGCAGCCCGAACCCGCAGCGGTGACGGCCTGCCGGTAACCAGGGTCCCGGACGTCGCCCGCGGCAAAGACGCCGGGCACGCTGGTCTTCGCGCCCTCGTAGGTCTTGATGTAACCCACCTCGTTCATCTCGAGCTGGCCGCGGAACAGTCCAGTGTTCGGCGAATGCCCGATGCCAATGAAGACCCCGTCGCAAGGCTTCACGGTCTCCTCACCCGTCTTGGTGTTCTGGAGCTTCACCCCGGTCACTTCGCCCTTCTTGGGGTCGAGGATATCCACAACCACGGAATTCCAAATGAACTTGATTTTCTCGTTGCGGAACAGCCGGTCCTGCATGATCTTCGAAGCGCGCAACTGGTCACGGCGATGGATGATGCTGACCTGCCGGGCATAGCGCGTCAAGAACAGAGCATCTTCCGCTGCCGTGTCGCCACCGCCGACCACCACGACTTCCTTGCCGCGGAAGAAGTAGCCGTCGCAGGTGGCGCAGGTGGATACGCCGTGGCCCAGCAACTTACGCTCCGATACCAGCCCTAGCAGCTTGGCCGACGCCCCGGAGGCAATGATCAGCGTGCGGGTTTCGATCCGTTCCTGCTCCACCTCCAGGATGAACGGTCGGCGCGAGAGGTCGGCGCGCCTGACGTCTCCCTCCCTGAACTCGGCACCGAACACCGCTGCCTGTTGCTGCATCAGCTCGATCAACTCAGGCCCCTGCACACCTTTGGGAAACCCGGGGTAGTTCTCAACCAGGGTCGTCAGCGTCAACTGGCCGCCAGCTTCCAGGCCGCGAATCACCAAAGGCTGAAGATTGGCGCGACCCGCATAGATGGCGGCGGTCAGTCCCGCCGGTCCCGAACCGATAATGACGACGTTTCGCATACGTTCAGCCTCGTACATCGTCCTTTCAATGCGCGCGCCTATCTTACTTGAACCCCAGGCAATCGTACAGGCGCTTTCGCCCGCTGCGCCGAGGCTGCCGCAAAGCCTTATTCCCCGGGCCCAGGAGCTCTGGCCGTTGCCTTTGTCCGAGAATGATGTTAGAAAACGCGCTCACGTTTCCGGCGGTCGACGTCAGGACGGCGCTGCCGGCGCGGAAGCCCGGCTGGCTGCACGACCAGGGCATCGGAACGCACATGGATGCGGTGGTCCTCGAAAAGGTCACCAAACGCTTTGACTCGCTGACGGCGGTGGATGGCCTGAGCCTCAGCATCCGGCCGGGCGCCGTCTTCGGCCTGCTGGGGCCCAATGGCGCCGGCAAGACCACCACGCTGCGCATGATCATGCGAGTCCTGGTTCCGGACGAGGGCTCAATCCTAGTGCTCGGCCAGCCCGCCAGCGATCGTACTCAAGACCTGATTGGATATCTTCCGGAGGAGCGCGGCCTCTACCCCCGCATGAAAGTGCGCGAGGTCCTGGTTTTCCTCGCCGCGCTGAAAGGACTTTCGGAACGGGAATCTACGCGGCGCGTTGGCCAGTGGCTGGAACGGCTTGTGCTTGCCGCCTGGGCAGAGAAGAAGATCATCGATCTCTCGAAAGGAATGCAGCAGAAGGCGCAGTTCATTGCCGCGATCATTCACACCCCGCCGCTCCTGATCCTGGACGAGCCCTTCACGGGTCTTGATCCCGTCAATGCCGCCCTCGTCAAGGACATCATGCTGGAGCTGCGCGACCAGGGCTCCACCATCATCCTTTCCACGCACCGCATGGAACAAGTGGAGGTGATGTGCGACTCCATCTGCCTGATCAACAAGGGGCGCAGCATCCTGGCCGGAGACCTGCGGTCCATCAAGCAGTCTTACGGAAAGAACACGTTGCGCATCGAGTATAGCGGGCAAGGGGATTTTCTGGAGCAGCCCGCGCTAGTGGAAAGCGTGAACCGCTTCGGCGCGGCGGTGGAAGTGAAGCTCCGGCCGGGCGCGGACCCGCAAGAGATCCTAAGAGCTGCTGTGTCGCAAGGCGCTCGTATCTCGCGGTTCGAACTGATCGAGCCGCCCTTGAATGACATCTTCATCGAGAAGGTTTCCGAGGTCCATGCGTAAACTCTGGCTGGTGGTCAAACGCGAATACCTGACCCGCGTGCGCACCAAGGGCTTCATCATCACCACGATTGCCTTGCCTCTCTTAACGATGGGCGTGCTTCTGCTTCCGTTGTTTATCGTGGGGCGTCAGGCCGACGAGACCGTGAAGATAGCAATTCTGGATGAGGCGGGAGGCCTGGCGGCCGTCATCGCTCAGAGTCTCGAGCGGAAGCTACCCAGTGGCAAACCCGCGTTCCAGGTGACGCGAACGGTGGAGACGCCGGGGCCCGCAGAAAATGAGAAAGCGCGTCAGGAGTTGCGCGCCGAGGTCAGTCGAGGTGAATTGGACGCCTTCCTGGTTGTGCCCAAGGACGTACTCGCAGGGAAAGCCGCCACCCTCCACACGCGCAGTCTGGGGGAAATCGGCTTGGCGGCTTCGCTCCGCCGGGCCGTGGGCAATGCTGCCATCGCGCGTCGCTTGAAGGATCAGGGAATCCGGATTGAAAACCCCGGCGATTTGTTCCGCGCCGTGGAGGTCACTACGGTCAAGGTCACCAAAGAAGGAGATGTCGAAGAGAAGGGGCAAACGTTCGCCGTGGCCATGGGCATGGCCTTGGTTCTCTACACGACCCTCCTGGTTTATGGCTTGGCCACTCTGCGCTCCGTGCTGGAGGAAAAAACCACCCGCATTGTCGAAGTTTTGGTCTCCTCGCTCCGGCCTTTTCAGCTCCTGGCCGGCAAGCTGCTGGGCGTGGCCGCCGTGGGCTTCACGCAATACGTCATCTGGACCGTCTCAGGAGGACTGCTCGCTACCTACGGTGCAGGCGTCGTCGCTGCCTTCAGCCCCCAGGGGTCGCCGGAGAAGATTCATATCCCGATCTCGTTATTGGTCTCTTCGGTGATTTACTACGTGGCCGGGTACTTTCTCTTTGCCTCGCTCTACGCCGCCGCCGGCGCCATGGTCTCGAGTGATGAAGAGGCGCAACAAGTGCAGATGCCGATGACCTTGGTGGTGGTGCTCAGCTTCTTGTTCTTCCCTTTCATCATGCGCAATCCGAACTCGACCACTTCCGTTGTGCTCTCGCTCGTCCCCTTTTTCTCCCCCATCCTCATGACCATGAGGATCGCTCTCCAAATGCCACCCTTCTGGCAGATTGCGCTTTCCCTGGCTCTGATGCTCGTGACTACCATCGGCATCGTCTATCTCTCCGCGAAGATCTACCGGGTCGGCATCCTAATGTACGGTAAGCGGCCGTCAGTGGTCGAACTCCTCCGCTGGCTGCGGTACACGTAGGGCCAGGGGCTAGGGATTAGGGGCTAGGCCAACCCTCAGCGTCAATGGTTCTGCAAATCTGTAATTAAATGCCTGGAGGAACAAGCCTGTTCCCTTACCCAGTAACTACGGCTTGCCGGGCAGGAAGCGATATGAATTGATGATTTTATTCAGCAAAGCTTGCTGGAACTGGAAGGTTTCGGCTGAAGTCAGGCCAATGAGGCCGAAGACGGTGTTGTCCCGCGCCACGCGCACCGAGACACCGTGCCATTCAACCCCATCCATGAGCCCCTGGAATTCCCGCCGCAGGGCAGCGCGACCGTCTATCTGGATGGATGACTCGGAAAGCGCCTGATAGTCCTCGTAGGTGTGCCGGAGACTTGCTTCCGTGGTGTCACGTTTCAGGTCCGGCGTGCCACTCCATACCTGTCGATCGACGATCAGGAGGGTTTGATCGTCCTCGGTCCCGATGGCTACAATGGCCCGCCCGGTCTCACGCGGGACTCCTTCGTGGATCTTCCAGCCCGGAGGCTTGTACATGGCGAACTGAAAGGTGTCGTTGACGTAAGTGTTCCCTTCCAGGTGTTCCTGAATGTCAGCCGGCAGAGGCGCGTCAAGCGGACGACTAACAGGCGGCGGAGGAGGCGCCTTCGCCGGTGCGGGCGTCGTCGCAGGCGAGGCCGACATTGGGGAGGCCACCGGTACCGGGGAGCTTTCAGCCGCTGGCTTCGCCGCTGCAAGTGAAGACCCGGTTGCCTTCTCTAGGGCGCCAGGCGCCGATTTAGGCGCCGGGGGTGGGTTCTTGCGCTCGCCAGGTTTCTGCCCCGCCTCTTTCGGACTGCTCGGCCCAAAGCTGATCGTCGCCACCTTGTCCTTGAAGATCAGTGCAAAGCCAAACTCCGTTTCCACGCGGAACATGTCGTTCTCAAAGCCGACGATGGTTCCGACAATCTTCTGACCGTTGTGCAGTGTGATTTCTTCCCCAGTTGCGGGGATCACCATCAAAGAGGCCGCCAGCGCTAAACTCGCGGCAAAGAGACTGCGATCTGCGCGCCGTAGGTTCATGCTTGTGGGGCCGGTTCCCTCCCAATCAGACTCTCAACGAAGAGGGATTTCTGCCTTCTGCCTTCTGACTCCCGGCTTCCTTCAGTACTTCCT
>JALHUF010000719.1 GCA_022866195.1 Terriglobia bacterium | reverse complement strand
GCTCCTGCGCTGGGGCAACGAACAACAACGGCAAGCGTTCCTGCCTTGCCTGGCGCGGGATACGGTGGGGGCGTTCGCCCTCTCCGAGCCGAACGCGGGCAGCGACGCGTTTGCCCTGGAAACCCGGGCCGAAGAGGACGGCGACGATTACCTTCTCAACGGCCGCAAGCTTTGGATCACCAATGCCGCAGAAGCCGGCCTTTTCATTGTCTTCGCCACCATCAATCGAGAGCTTGGCTATAAAGGGATTACGGCGTTCGTTGTCGAGCGCGCGACGCCGGGCTTCGCCGTAGGCAGAAAGGAAGACAAGCTGGGCATTCGCGCCTCGTCCACCTGCGAGTTGATTCTGGAAGATTGCCGGGTGCCCAAGGCCAACGTGCTGGGGGAAGCCGGGAAGGGCTACAGAGTGGCGATGGAGACACTCAACGAGGGCCGCGTCGGCATCGCGGCACAGATGGTGGGACTTTCCCGCGGGGCGCTCGAACACTCCTTGCGTTACGCCCAGGAACGCCGCCAGTTCGGCAAGCCCATTGCGGATTTCCAGGCCATCCAATTTCAGCTAGCCCGCTTGGCCACCGAGACCGAGGCAGCACGCCTGATGACTTACAACGCGGCGCGCTTGAAGGATGCCGGCAAGCCGTTTGTCAAAGAAGGCGCCATGGCCAAGTACTTCTGCTCGCAGGTGGCGGAGCGCGTGACCTCGGAAGCTGTGGACATCTATGGCGGCTACGGATTCACCAAGGATTACCCCGTCGAGAAGTATCTGCGCGACGCGAAGATTGGAGCGATTTACGAAGGCACGTCCTTCATGCAACTGCAAACCATCGCCAAGGTGATCCTGGGTCGGTAACCGCTCTCTTGCGCCTTGGCTGCGCGCCGCCTGCCGCGCTCGGGCGAATCCGGGGATGAAGAACTCCGCAAGAGGGACGACCCCTTACGCCCAAACGGAAATCAGGAGGGACTCATATGACGAACAAGGTTTCACGAAGGAGTTTCATGGCGGGAGCAGTGACGGCCGCCGCGGCCCTGCGCGTAGCGGGGGCGAATGACCGTATTCGTCTGGGGATTGTGGGTTCAGGACAGCGAGGTCAGTACTTGATGAAGAGCGCCAACGAGGTTGGGAACATAGAGTGGGTAGCCGCCGCCGACATATGGGATTTGCGCCGCGACCAGGCCGAGCAGGTGACGGGCACGAAGATCGCCAAGCACGGCGATTATCGTCGCCTGCTGGAGCGAAAGGACATTGACGGCGTGATTGTCGGCACCTTCGATCACATGCACGCCCAGGTGACTGTGGACGCCTGTCGCGCGGGCAAAGACGTTTTCGTGGAAAAGCCCATGACTTCTCTGCCCCTGCAAGGGCAGGAGGTGGTGCGGGCGGTGCGAGAGACGAAGCGGATTGTGCAAGTCGGCGTGCAGCAGCGCAGCACTCCGCACTTCATCGAGGCGAAGAAACGCTTTTTCGATAGCGGGCTCATGGGGCGCGTGAACATGGTCCGCACCATCTGGAATGCGAACGGCGGCTACCTGACGCCGGTCCCGGCCGGAATCGAGCGCAAGCCCGAGGGCCTGGATTGGGAGGCCTGCCTGGGCTGGCTGCCCAAGATCCCCTGGGATGCGAAACGGTACTTCAATCGTTTTGCCTACTGGGATTTTTCCACGGGAGGGCAAACCGGCGGCCTCTTCGTGCATATGGTGGATGTGGTGTACTGGTTCTTGGGCATCAACCGGCCAGGGGCGGCGGTGGCCACGGGCGGCATCTATCGCTACGACGACGGCCGTGACACCCCGGACAACATTAACCTTGCCCTCGAGTACCCGGAAAAGCTCAATGTGACCTTCGAAGCGACTCTCACCGACATGATTCCGGCAGGAGCGGCGGACATCGTCTTCATGGGCTCGGGCGGCAGACTCTCGATTTTCCGCTACGGATACAAGTTCCTGCCCTCTCAGGAGAATGCCCAAGTCGGTGAGATCAGCTCCGGGAGCACGGAGGATTTCCACATGGCCAACTGGCTGGAGTGCATGCGCAGCCGCAAAGAACCGAACGCCAACGTGGTGGACGGCCACTACGGCGCCATGGCCTGCCACATCGGCAATATTGCCTATAAGGAAAAACGCCGGGTGACCTGGCAAAAGGAGTGGGATGCATGAGCATCGAGATCGGCGTCAATATGGAGTTTATCCGGTGCGAAGACAAACCCTTTGCCGTAGGAGTGGAACGCGCCGCGCAGATGGGCTTTCGCTACGTCGAGCCCATGGTTCACAACGGCCGCGAACTGCTTAGCGAAGCCGGCTACTTCCACTCCTTTTCCCTGGACGACGATTCCTTCGAAATGAAGGACGTGCTTGACCGGCATGGAGTCAAGCCATCGGGCCTCAGCTCTCACTGCCCTCTGATGCGGCCGGAAATCAGCGTCCCCTACCTGCAAAAGGCCATCCGCTTTGCGGCTGCCATTGGCGCGCCGGTGGTGAATACCGACGAAGGAATTCGGCCGCCCTGGGTGAGTCTGGAAGATGCTTTCCATGTAATGAAGTACACGCTCACCACCATCCTGCAAACAGCAGAGCGTTACGGAGTGTACGTCGGCATCGAACCCCACCAGAGCATTTCCCGCACCACGGAAGGCTTGCTCCGCATCGCCACGTTGGTGAAGTCGCCGCGGCTGCGGGTGAACTACGACACGGGCAACGCCTATCTGGCCGGAGAGGATCCGTATGCGGGGCTCAAGGCTGTTCAGCATTTGCTGGTGCACATGCATGCGAAAGACATCGCCATCAAGCAGGCGGAGGCCGAGAAGGGAAAGGTAACCGGCACGGCGGTGGGCTGCGCCTGCGGCGACGGCGTTATCGACTGGGCCAAGGTAATCGCGATTCTGCGCCAGGGCGGATACGACGGTGTGCTGTCGGTGGAGTGCGGCACTCCGGCCCAAGCGGCCCGCAGCCTGGCCCATCTGAACGCGCTCTTGGCCTCGTGAGGAGAAGAAAGCAATGGTCAAACATCAGCGAATTACCTGCCGGGTTGTTGGCCTCCTGGCCGTCGCGCTTCTTGGTGGGTCGCTGGCCCGCGCGCAGGAGATGACTCCTTTTTTTCCGCCCGGGAAGATTCGCGTGCTGATTTTTTCCGGCCGCAACAATCATGACTGGCGCTCGACCACGCCATTTCTCAAGCAGCTTCTCCTGCGCAGTGGCCGGTTCGACGTGCGCGTCGAGGAAGAGCCTGCGGGTACGACAGCCAGAACGCTGGCTGCTTACGACGTGCTGGTGCTCGACTACACCGGGCCGCGCTGGGGCGAAGCGACAGAGAAAGCCGTCGAGGATTTCGTACGCTCCGGTAAGGGGCTCGTGGCCGTCCATGGAGCTAGCTACGCTTTTACCGGGCTGGAAGTGTTAGGCGATGGCCACAAGGGAACCGGAATCAAGCAACCCCCCTGGCCTGAGTATCTGAAGATGCTTGGCGGTTATTGGACCGAGGGGCCGCCGAAGACGGGACATGCGCCGTACCACTCGTTCCAGGTCAAGATCATCGATCCTCAACATCCGATCGCTCAGGGAATGAAAGAAAACTTCCTGGCCACCGACGAACTCTACCACAGTCACCGGATGCAGCCGGAGGCGCACATCTTGGCCACCGGCTTTGACGATCCGAAGCTCGGAGGAACAGGAAAGGATGAGCCCATCCTCTGGACCGTTAGCTACGGGAACGGGCGCGTGTTCTACACCGCCCTGGGGCATGATCTCGCCGCCATGCAGGAAAGTGGGTTCAAGAATACTTTCGTGCGCGGCGTGGAGTGGGCCGCAACCGGCAAGGTCACGCTGCCGCCCGACGTCGCGTCCCGGCCTGCTGCGGAGGCGCCCTTACGCCTGCTGGTTGTGACGGGCGGGCATGACTACTCCACGTCTTTTTACACGCTCTTCCAAGGCGTCGAGGATTTCCACTGGCAGCATGCGGCGACCAACCACGCGGCCTTCCGCGCAGATATCCGAAAGGATTACGACGTGTTGGTTCTTTATGACATGTCGCGGGAAATCAGCGAAGCCGAAAGAAAGAACCTGGTGGATTTCCTGGGGAGCGGCAAGGGCGTGGTCGTGCTGCATCATGCCATCGCCGACTATCCCTCCTGGGATTGGTGGTCGCGAGAAGTGCTGGGAGGCAAATACCTCGAGAAGCCCGAAGGCGACAAGCCGGCGTCAACCTATCTCCACGACCAGGAGCTGTTCGTCGAACCCGCAGCGAACCACCCGATGCTCTCCGGCGTGGGGCGAATGCACCTCTGGGACGAAACCTACAAGGGCATGTGGATTTCACCCAG